>CAYOGX010000962.1:0-2602 GCA_964403235.1 uncultured Planctomycetales bacterium
GCCCGTCGACGTCTGCCTGGCCGGCGTAGTCGCCGTTCGGATCGCCCGCGTCGACGCAGGGCGAGTTGGGCGACAGGTGGTAGTCGTTGTCCTCCCATGTGTTGGGGTCACCGTCCGGCCCGTTCGGATCGACGAACAGCGGGTCGTCCCCCGTGTTGTAGTCGTTCGGGTCAACGCAGTACGTCGCGCACCCTTGGATGCAGGAATACTTGACAATTGGGGTCCCGCCAAGCACGTAGACCTGCGCGGATTCCTCGGTGCCGCCGCTCCTGGTATTCCCCCACAGGATGCAGTTTCTCAACGTCGGGTTCCCGTAGATGTGTATCCCACCTCCCTGCTCGGTGGCCCGGTTGTTGCTGAACGTGCAGTTGCTCAGGGCGGCGCCCAACGTGTTGTACATCCCGCCGCCCTCGCTGGCCGAATTAGCGCTGAACGTACAGTTCGTCACCGTGGCGCTGGCGATCAACTTACACACGCCCCCGCCTGAAAATCCGGCCGAATTGCCTTCGAATGCACAGTTGGTGATCGTCAGATCTGAACTTCCGTTATATATCGCCCCCCCATCGTACCTAGCTGAGTTGCCGGTAAACGTGCAGTTGGTCGCCGTTGCGGCCGCCCACATGGTGTACATCCCGCCGCCTTTCATGCTGGCTGTGTTATCCGCGAACGTGCAGTTGGACACGATGGGGTGGCTATCCTCGCGGTTGGACATCCCCCCGCCGTGGCTGGCCGAATTGCCGCTGAAGATGCAGTCGGTAGCTTTTGGGTAGCTGCGCCAATTGTCCATACCCCCGCCGTAGAGCGACGAGTTCCCAATGAACTTGCATTCGGTGACGATGGGGCTGCCTTCAATGTTGGTCATTCCGCCGCCCGACGGATTGCCAGTAAACGCGCAACCGACGACCGTGGGGCTGCTCCTGTAGTTCCACATAGCGTACCCCAAGTTGGCGCTGAAGGTGCAGTTCACCACCGTCGGGCTACCGGCGTCATTGTACATGCCCCCGCCGAACATATACGGAAACCCCCCGTTTCCATTCCCTTCGGCGATCGTGAAGCCGTCGAGGATGGTGTTGTCGGTGTCCGTGATGCCGCTACCGGTCACGACGTGGTAGGTGTTGTCCGCGTTGGCGTCGATCACGCCGATGTCACCGCTGAGGATGGTCTCATAGGCATTCGGGTCGCGCTCTGTCCAATTGCCCCCGCCGGTGGGGAACCCGCCGTAGATCGCGACGCCGTCGATGAGCTGGAACGTGGCCGTTCGCGGGTCGTTGGCGTCCGTCGGCTGCGACGGGTGGTAGGTGCCTTCCGCGATCCATATCTCGTCGCCCGTGCTCGCGGCGCTCAGCGCGGGTTGAAGATCGTCAAAGGCATTGGGCCAATTCAAGCCGTCGCCCCCGGGTGGGGCGTTGGCATCGACGTGGAGGATGTCGCCTTGCCCCGACGCACGCGCGGCGCACATCGCCAAGATCAGGCCGACCACCGCCGCATGGTCGAGCGGCGCACGCAACCCCGGGCGCTTGCTCGAAATCATGACCCCTCTCCCTGTCGATTCGAGCACGGGATTTTTGCAAAGACCCGGATCTTCATGCGTCATACTACCCGGGACCGGCGTGCTCGTCAAGTTCCGTCGCGTGACGAATCAGTCCGTGACCGCTCCGGGAACCCGAAAAGCGGCGTCGAGCCGCCGCCCTCCAAAAGGGGATGCGTCCCGAATCAGACGCAGCGACGTTACCGCTGGTAGCGGATGCCCGTCATCGCCAGCAGTATCGGTTTAGCATGGTCCTTTCCGGACATCAGGTCGATGGCCTGGACGGGGACGTCGGGACGGGGGTTGGGCCAGCGGACGTACTCGATCCGCACCAGCGCGCCGCCGGCCGTCCGGCCCGCGAAGGCCGTCCGACCGTGGGCAGAACCGAGCCGGTGGTTCCAGTGGGAGATGTTGGCCTCCCACACCAGATCGAGCTCGGTTCGTTGGCCGTCGGCGTAGAGGATCTCGTATCGGCCCAGGTGCGAGGGGTTGGCCCGGCGTCGATCGTAAATGTGTTCGGTGAACCGTCGCGGCTGGCTCAGCGTGTGCAGCAGGGCGATCGCGTCGACGCGCTCGCCCACGGGGATCTGCCAGACGGCCTCGGGATAGCGCGACGACTCGGCGTCGTCGGCCAGCACGACGCAGTCCGGGCCCCTGCCGCGGGCCGGGCCGACCTGGAACGGTACGCCGCCCCAGATCTGCCGGCCGGTCGGCAGCGTCGCCAGCGTGTGCTGTCGGTCACCCGCGAGCCACCCGCGTCCGTCCCGATCGTCCAGCCACTCGTTGAAGTGCGCAGACAGGTCGATCAGGTAGAACCGCTCGACCGGGCGGGTCAACTCGGCCGGCCAGATCCGGTCGAACACCTCGGCGGGCCGATAGCGGATTTGTTCCAGCGTCGGCCGGCCGCACGTCCAGCTATTCTCCGCCGCCAGCGGGATCGCGCTTCGCAGACGGGGCTGGGAGTGGATCCGGTCGATCCCCCACCACGTCGTGCCGCCGTAGCCGAGCACGCCCTGGTCGAACGCCGTCTTGCTCAGGTAGTAGACGTTGACGGGCTCGTACCAGCCGGAGGCG
>CAYOGX010000963.1:0-2601 GCA_964403235.1 uncultured Planctomycetales bacterium
GTCCTCAACCACCCGTGGGGGGTGGCACCGTTCGCGGCGGGTCGCGTTGCCGGGACTACCCGTAGGCGAGCCCGCAGGCCAACGCGCCGTGGATGGCCGCCAGCTTCGACGCGTCGCGCCGTCGGCGGCGGACCTTGCGGCGGGGAAGAAACGCGGGCAGGTAGTCCGCCTGGGCCCGCAGCATCTGGGCGAACATCTTCTCGGCGTCGTCGTGGTCGGCCACCAGGGGGTCATTCAGCAGGACCTGCATCGCCAGATCGCGATCGCCGGTCAGGGCCGCCTCGATGGTCGACTCCTGGTTCGTCACGTGCCGCTGATACCACGGCAGCAGACCGTCCGGGACCGGGCCGCTGCAGATCGGGTCGATCCGATCCTGCGTCAGCCAGGCGTCGGTCTCGACGACGACGTTGGCCGGCAGGTTCGAGATCTGACCGATGTTGGGCCGGTTGACGTTCGCCCGCATGGTCCGTCGGCCGATGAGGCAGGCCATCATCTCGCTGGCCTCCTCGCCGCTCTTGGTGAGCGGTTGTCTGGCCAGGCCCCGCCGGTTTCGGAGCTGGGCGCGGCGTTCGGCCAATCCCGTTTGCTTGCTGTTGATGCGGTCCTCGATTGTCGTGACGACGACGCCCCAGCGGTTTCCCTCCAGCGTCTTGGGCGTCAGGTAGCCGGGGAAGAACTCGACCAGGTGCCGATCGCCGGACGCCCCGAACGCGCCGTAGCGTCGCAGGAGTTCGAGCTTGACCTGATGCCGTGCGAACAGGCCCTTGGCCTTGTCCAGCTCGCCACGCCCGTATTTGCGGACCACGCCCGGCTCGGTCATGTGTCGGCGGATCATCTCGAGCGCGTCGCTGCCCGCCACGGTTGCCTTCGTGAAGACCGTGCAGTGGTTGATGCCTATCACGACGGCGTCGACGTCGTAGCGGGTCAGGCCCCGGCGACCGAGCGTCTTGTTGGCCAGTTGGGCGATCAGATGCTTCGCGCCGAACACCTCGTGGCAGCATCCGATGGCCTTGACGCCGTGCTGGGTCAGCGTCCGCGTCAACACCGTCATCGGGTTGGTGTAGTTGATGGTCCACGCGTCCGGGCAGTAGCGGAGGATGTCGTCGGCGATGCGTTTGAAGACCGGCACGTTGCGCAGGCTGCGGAACAGTCCGCCCGGGCCGACCGTATCGCCCACCGACTGCATGATGCCGAACTTCCACGGGATGTTCAGGTCGTGGCCCATCATCGCCAACCCACCGACGCTGATGGTAATGACCACGAAGTCGGCCCCCCGCAACGCCTCGCGCCGGTCCTGCGTGGCCGACAGCTTGAACCGCCCGCCCGCGTTCCGGTGCTCGACGATGGCCCGGCAGTATCGTTTCATGATCGACAGCGGCACCGGATCGATGTCGAACAGGACGATCCGCCCGCCGAGATCCTCGTTGAGCGCCAAGTCGGTCACGATCGAGGGTGTCCACCCCAACGCCCCTCCACCGATAATGGCGATCTTGACGTTCGCCGGTTGCTGCTTGCGCCGCCGCTTCTGCTTGGCCATGGATGCGCTCCTGCCGTTCGATTCGTAGGTGATTTCCAGTGCGAGACGCGCGTCATCCTAACGGGTCGGTCGCCGCGTGGCAAAGGACGAGCGTGCGCCCGATGACGCACTGTGAGCCGGCGATGCTGGATGAGGGCGGGCCCGGCGGCTATACTTAAAGGTTCTATGGAAGGTGCCCGCACTGCCGACGGGGTCGTATTGAAGCAGACGGTTGAGGAGGCCGGGTGTCTGCCGTGGTATGCGCGCGCGAAGTTCGGGCTGGTGCGCGGGTTCCTCACGGGTTGGATGTGGTGCTTCGGTCTGACGGGGCTGTACCGGTTTGGGCGGTTCTTCGGCACGTGTGAGTGGCTAATCAACTACAAGCTGCGGCGGCGGTATCGAAAGCGACTGGCGTTCATCTTCGGGCAGGACGCACTGAGCCGGTCCGAGACGCGTCGGCTGACGCGGTCGTGGTTCGTTCGGCAGCGGTGTGACAAGCTGTTCTACCTGGTCTTTGACCGCATCCCCAAGGCCAGGATCCTCGACCGGATCGACTTCATCGGGCGGGAGCACATTGACGAGGGTCTGGCGCGGGGCAAGGGTGTCTACGCGGCCATGTCACACGTGGGGACACACCACATCGTGGGCGTCCTGATGGCCATCATGGGATATAAGGTGGCGGGCGTT
Organism: uncultured Planctomycetales bacterium; assembly: GCA_964403235.1. GTDB lineage: Bacteria > Planctomycetota > Phycisphaerae > UBA1845 > JAFGLZ01 > JAFGLZ01. The sequence continues at coordinate 2,204 of CAYOGX010000963.1, forward strand.
CGCGACCGCAAGGAGAGCGCGCTGCGGCTGCACATGCAGGAGGTGTTCGCCGCACGGTACCCGGAGGTAGCGGCCATTCGCATCTTCTTCGCCGATGAGTACCCGCGCGACCTGTTCCGGTGCTTCAAGGAGAACTACGTCCTGGGCACGGCCCTGGACGTCGACCGAAAGCGTGCGCCGCACCTGAGGCGGCAGAAGGTTCGGATCTTTGGGCAGGACCGGGAATGGCTGACCGGCACGCTGCAAATCGCCCTGCGGTGCGGCGCGACGATCTTCCCGGGCTTCTGGGTATCGCTGCCCAACTACCATTTTCAACTGATTGCCCACGAGCCCCTGGTCGATCCGGAGACCGCCCGCGACGATCCCGAGATCGTGGCCGAGGCGATGCAACGTTATGC
>CAYOGX010000964.1:0-2593 GCA_964403235.1 uncultured Planctomycetales bacterium
CCCTCCTATCTCGGCGATAGCATCTGCGGCTTTGGAACCCATTTCGGCAACCAGGTGACGGCGGCCAACCTGGGTATCTTCCAGGGACTGCGCGAGCGCGCCAAACGAACCAACGTCGTCATCGCGGTGGACGGCCAGCAGTATGACCTCGGCCTGGTGAAGATGGGCGTGGTGATGGGCGACCTCTCGCAGGTTGGTTGTAGCAGCGTGATCGCGCCGGGAACGCTTATCGGTCCGAATTGCGTCGCCTATGGGCTCTGCATGGTCGATCGCGGACTCTACGACGCCGGCACGCTCTTCAAAAACAAGCCGATGGGCAACAACGTAATTGAGATGGTCACCGTCGATCCGTCGCGAGTGTGACCCGATGACCACCGAAATCGGCGAGCGAAGCGTCGAGGAGTTCCTGTCCTTGGCAACCTCGGCGAGCCGTGGGGAGAACAACGTCTTCTTCCAGCGGTCGCTGGTGTTGCACGGTTCGCGCGACCGGGCGATTGACTCGACACGGCGATTCAGCCGGCTGGTGGATGAATTTGCCCGCCGGTTCGGTGCCGATCGCCGCATCTGCCTCTACGAATCGCCGGGTCGCGTGAACCTGATGGGAATGCACGTGGACCACCGGGGTGGAATTGTAAACCCGGTGGCCACGCAAGAGCGGATCCGGGCAGTGTGCAGCCGCCGCGACGATGATTTGGTCCGGGCCGTGTCGCTTCTGCGCGACTTAGGCGAGGGCCAATTCCACATTTCGGACCGGCTGCCCCGAACACCGCTCGGGTCGCTCGGCGACTGGCTCAACTGGACCGAGCAGCAAGCGGTTGCCACCCGCGGCGGCACGGATTTCATCAATTACTTTGCCTGCGGACCTCTCTACGCCGCCTGCTTCTGCTACCCCTGGGGCCGAAAATTCGCCGGGGCCGACTTCCTGCTCGACTCCGATCTGCCACCATCGGCAGGTCTTTCTTCCTCTTCTGCGGTTGTCGTTTTGGCGACCGACTTCTTCCTCCGCTGCAATCCGGAGGGTGTGGAAGACCTCTCGATCGACCGACTGCTCGAGGTGTACGGCTACGGAGAGTGGTACATCGGCACGCGGGGAGGCACCGGAGATCAGGCCGCGATAAAGCTCTGCCGGCGCGGGGCCATCCAGCCGCTGATCACCACACCCGAGTTCCAAGCCCGCCAGCCCGCCCCGATCCCCGACGGATACGACATCGTCCTGTACGAGTCGGGCGATGAGGCAAACAAGTCGGTCGAGCCGTTCAAAACCGGCTTCAACGCGCCGATCATTTCCTACCAGGCCGGCGAGGTGATGCTTATCGACTACCTTCGCGATCGGTACCCCGATCGGGTCGAAGAGTTCTTGGCCGGGCGGCGCTCCCTTGATGCCCGGCACCACCGCGTCTACCTCGGTGACGTCGTCAACCACGAGATTCTCTCGGAGGTCGAGACCTACCGGTTCTTGCGGTCGCTTCCTCGCGTGATGTCCCAGGCGGATATCTTTGCCCGGTTCCGGGAACACGGCGAGAGCTTTCAAGCCGGTATCCAACAAGCCAACGAGCCGCAAGGCGGATATCATGTGCGCGACGCCAGCGCCTTCGGGTTCAGCGAAGCGGCGCGGAGCAAACACGCTGCCACGCTACTCACCGCCGGTGATGTGGAAGGGTTCGCCAAAATGATGAACGTGTCGCAATTGGGTGACCGGGTGGGAAAGGTGACGGATCCAGCATACCGGCGACTCAAGTTCCTGGAAGACGACGCCCTGGTTGCCATGGAACAGAACAGATTCGCGTTGCGCGAGATCGCCGGCGACTACCACGTGAGCACGGACAACATCGATCGGATGGTATCGATCTCGTTGGGTTGTCCAGGCGTTCTTGGAGCGCGTCTCAGCGGGGCCGGGCTGGGTGGTATGTTGATCGTGTTGGGCCGGGAAGGTTTCCACGAGACTCTCGACCCGCTCCTCGAACGCCGCTACTACCAGCCGCTCGGTAAGGAGTTCCGAAAGTTCAGGATCGTTCCCTCCGAAGGTGCCCGGTTTCATTGATCGTCTCTGGGACGTTCCAAGAAAAGAAACGGTCATCCGGGAATTTTGGGGAGGGTTCCATGGGCGGCTTGCCCGCCCTTGTCGGGGCGTCAACAAGCAAGGACGGACAAGCCGTCCCTGCCACCCCTTTGGAGCACGTTCCCCGGAAATGTCAGATGAACCAAAACAAATGGGGGCGGCTCCTGCCGCCCCCTTGAACCGAGCGTGGCCGAGACGTCACAAACGCGGCCTGGGCCCTGGTTTGGGCAGGCGGGCCCCGCGGGCACAGGCAAGGCTCTGGATCGCCCGATCCGTGTCGCCGGCTTGTCGATAGCAAAGGCTTAACGCCATCCAGGCCCTCCGATCATGAGGCCTGGGAAACTTTCGAGCAGCTCGTTCCAGTAAGTGGGCTGCGGCTTCGTAGTGCTGTTGAATCCGAAGTGCTTCACCGCGGAGCATCTCCACGGGCGCCTCAAACGGCCCAAGATTGCCCAGGCCTTCCAGGCAATCCAGCGCGGACTGTGCCATGCCCAACTCGAGATACCCTGAGGCCTCGTTAAGGCGTTTCCCGAT
>CAYOGX010000965.1:0-732 GCA_964403235.1 uncultured Planctomycetales bacterium
CTTCGATTGCGTCGGCGGCTGAACCATAGAATTTTTCGCAGTAGTCCCGGACCAAGTCCTCGACGCTTCGCTCGACGTCCCACATCAATTTCGCGCGGACGTAGTAGTTCAGATGCGTGATCATCCAACTGTTGTTGGCCTCGGTCCAGAACCCCCACATCCCGCGCTCCTTGAAGTAGCGCATGTCGGGTCCGAGATTGTGTGGCATGGGGAACGGCACTCCCTCGTGACCTTCACCGGGGTCGTAGTCGTAGATGAACACGCAGTTGAGCTTTTCCGTCCAGCGATCCAGCAACTGCTTGTAGAGCGTCCGCTGCCAGCACTTGGAGTCGCCGATGCGATGCAGCGTGCAGGCCGCGATCATCGCCGACTGGATCCCCAGGTTCGGGCTGAACCGCTCGATGCTCTCGGGCAATCGGACGCGGTTGGCGTACCCGTTCGTGAACAGCCACCGGTTTGGAAACGCCTTATACACCTCCTCGGCGACCTTGTTGGCGAACCGGAACCACGAGTCGCTCAGGCTCGGGTCGCCGTAGCCCTTGCCGGTGAAACCCGGAATATCCGCCTGACACCGCTCGCAGTGGCACATCGGAAACCCGTCGGGCGGCGCGAAGCCGAAGCTGATCGCATCGGGGTCCTTCCGAAAGGTTTCCTTGATGGTGCTCACCGCGATTCTGACCGTCTCCGGCTCGGCCAGACATTGGACCAGGTAGTGAAGGACGTTCCGCACTG
>CAYOGX010000965.1:742-2590 GCA_964403235.1 uncultured Planctomycetales bacterium
CAGCATGTTCTCGACACGTTTTCCATTCTTGTCGAGCGCGAAGATCTGCGGATGGCTCTTGAAGTACCTCTTCGCCGGTGCCAACCGTGTGATGCTGCCGTCGCCCGGCAGACTGATCGACAGGGCGGTCATCTTGTTCCGGTCATACCACGTTCGCAGGTTCTGCTGGTCCTCCTGGTCGGCCGGCATCCATCCGGAGTACCACAGGTTGCGAAACCGAAAACTGGGCCGCTCCCGCCGATCGACCTGACCGACCACGATCCGATCCCGCTTCGGAAGCACCTGGCCGTAGGCCCCCGGAAAGAACCAGCGGCAACCGAGCTGCTCCAGCAGGTCGTAGACCGCAAAGACGGTCCCGCGATAGTGCCAGTCCTCGTTCCCCGCCAGAACCAGGTCCTTGCCGACCGTCCGGATGACGAATCCCTCCTCATTCATCTGATGGGTGAATCCGGAGGGAACATCGATACCCAGCTCTCGCACCGCCTGGCTGCACCCCACGAGGATGCGAGCCCCAGAGACGGGGCCCTTCTCGCTCTTGATCTCGAGGCGCGCACCGCTGATCCGCTCGATATGGTCACGAAGAATTTGCGCCGCCTGCTTTGCCTGCTCGCCAGGCCGCTGTGCAATCACGATCGTCGCACGGGCCTTACCTCCGTCGACCAGGACGATCTCGGCCGCCGCCAGCCGGCACAACAACAGCGTCAGCGCAACAGCCTGCATGGCATCACGAAACGGACGCATCATTTCTTTCTCCTTGCTCAAGGCGATCAGACCTTGATCCGAACGAGATGGCGTACCCCATCGATGGCACCACGTTCTATGAGCGTACTTCCTCTTTGCCAGCGGTGGCAACCGGACCCATTGCCCCGATGCTTTCCGGAAGAGGGGAACCGGCCAGGGGCCCAGAGCGATCGCGATGCTTCCCAAGCACGCTCTCGCGGTGCCGGAACTTGCTGGGGCAATAGCGTGCCACGCTTCGCGCCGGGATGCTGCCATGGCTGCGAGAACACCAGGGCCCGGACGGCTGATCAGGGCTGGGCCGAGGCCTGGGTGCCGATAGACACGACGCTCGCCTTGACGGAGAATAGCGCGAGAGCGGGCGTGCTTGCCGTATGGCCCTGGGGGGTATCGAGCGAGATTGGCGTGAGGGAGCGATATCCATGAAGGCATCCACCGTAACTTCGCGACGGCAATTCCTTCGCCGCGGTGCCAGGGCTCTGGGCGCTGCGGTGTCCTTTCCCGCCGTGATCCCCGGTTCCGCGCTGGGTCGAGGCGGTTTCACCTCGCCCAGCGAACGGATCACGATGGGGTTCATTGGGGTCGGCGGCCAGGGCGGTGGCCATCTGGTCGGCAAGGCGTGGACCTACCTCAAGGGGGGGTACGTCGCGCGGGACGACGTTCAGATCCTGGCCGTCTGCGATGCACGGCGAAACCAACGTGAAGAGTACCGGCAGATCGTCGACAAGACCTACGCGAGCAAGCACGGGAAGGGGAGCTACACGGCCTGCAAGGCGTATACCGACTTCCGTCAGTTGCTGGCGCGCGAGGATATTGACGCGGTGTTGATCGGCACGCCGATCCACTGGCACGGCGTGATGACGGTGATGGCCGCCGAGGCCGGCAAGGACATCTACTGCGAGAAGCCCACGGCCATCACCATTCGCGAGAGTCAGGCCATGCTATCGGCCGTCCGGCGATACGGACGCGTCTTCCAGGCCGGCACGCAGCAGCGGTCGGAGTACGGCGGCAAGTTCCGCATCGCCTGCGAGCTGGTCCGCGCCGGCAGGATCGGCAAGCTGAAGGAGGTCTACGCGTACCGCCCCGGGGGATCGTTCGCCTGGCACCGGT
>CAYOGX010000966.1:0-2589 GCA_964403235.1 uncultured Planctomycetales bacterium
GGGTACGCGTCCCCCTTCCAGTATAGCGCCGCGGGCAGTATTGTCGCCATTATCAACGTAATTTCGCGTCCCCGGCAACAAAATGCCCATCGGAAGAATAGACGTTTTCCGCGTGACCGGTTACAATGCAAGCCGGCCTAGACGGATCGAACCGCTTTGCTCGGCCGGTGGGGTATCAGAAGGCGAGTTGTGCCCGGACGGAGGACACGGAAGGATAGGAGAGATCGCTTCACGTCTCAAGCCGAGCAGGCTCACTAGCGCTAGCGTGCCCGCTGTGGTGCGATGAGGGGTTCAGTAATGGTGTCGAAACAGCGTCTGTGGATGATGGCCGCATTCTTTGCGGTGGCCGCGCAGAGGCTGTTCGCTCCGGTCGGTTACACGCTGGAGGTCTTGGTCGACCCCGCGGGCTCCGGGAGCGTTGAGGCTGATCCCAACGGGCTGACATATCCCCCCGGAACCGTGGTCGAGTTGCGGGCCGTCCCCGCCGCCGGATGGCACCTGGTCCGCTGGGAGGGCGACTTCAGCGTCACGACGAATGACCTGATGGGTGTCTGGGGCAGTGGGCCGAACGATGTCTTCGTCGTGGGCCGGAACGGCACGATCCTCCACGGCGCCTCAGCCTGGACGCCGTTGGAATCCGACACCACCTCGGACCTATACGCTGTCTGGGGAAGCGCCTCGACCAATGTCTATGCTGTCGGCGGGAAGGGCAACGACCCAGGGAAAGCCTCCACCATCCTGCACTACACGGGGTCCACCTGGTCGGCGAGTTACCACGGGAGCTGGCTCTGGCTTGCGGGGCTCTGGGGTAGCGACCCCAACGATATATTCGCCGTTGGCGTGGGCAATACTTCTCAAAGAATCCTTCACTACGACGGTGGGAGCTGGTCCACCACCATGACCCACCCAGACGGGAACCTGGCGGGGGTCTGGGGGAGCGGGCCCAACGACGTCTACGCCGTAGGTCAAGACGGCGCGATCATCTACTACGACGGAAGCGGCTTGACCTGGTCGCTGATGGACAGCAACACGACTTCGGATCTATACGGCGTCTGGGGCAGCGGGCCCAACGACGTCTTCGTCGTCGGGGCCTCGGGTACGATCCTGCACTCCCATGACGGCTCGACCTGGTCGCCAATGCCTGCCGGTGGCGCAGAGGCCACGCTTCATGCCGTCTGGGGCTCCGGGCCGAACCACGTCTTCGCCGTGGGGCAAGCCGGCACGATTCTGCACTACAACGGGCAGACCTGGTCGCCGATGGACAGCAACACTGCGGCGGACCTTTACGGGGTGTGGGGGCCTGGGCCTGCCCACGCCTTCGCCGTGGGCCAAGCCGGCACCATCCGCGAATACCACGGGGCGGGCTGGGGCGGAACCTGCATTGGGGCCGAACCCAACGTCCTGGTCGTGATGGATGGCGATAAGACGGTCACCGCCGTATTCGAGCCTGATGGTCCGAACCTGTACACGCTGACGGTCAACAACGGGAGTGGTTCGGGCACGTATGACGCCAACGAGGTCGTACCGATCGATGCCAATGTGCCTGCCGGCGCCCGTTTCGACAAATGGATAGGTGACACGGCCAACGCGGCGGACCCGAATGCGGCGTCAACCACGGTGACGATGAAGGAGAACACCGAGGTCACGGCGACGTTCGAACAGGATGGTCCGAACCAGTACACGCTGACGGTCACCATTCAAGGCAAGGGAACCGTCCAGCTCCAGCCGGACGGGGGCGCATACAACCCGGGAACGACCGTCTCTTTGACCGCCAAGCCGGCGACGGGTTCGGCCTTCGTTCGATGGGAGGGACATGCGAGCGGGACCGGCGCTACCGCGCAGGTCACGATGGATGCCAACAAGGCGGTCACGGCCGTCTTCGCGATCGACACCGACGGCGACGGGATCCCCGACGACGACGATAACTGCCCCGATATCCCGAACCCCGAGCAGACAGACACGGACGGCGACGGCGTCGGCGACGCCTGTGACGAGCCGGGCACAGACTACACCATCACCGATCTGGGCACGCTGGGCGGTTCGGGCAGCGTGGCATACGGCCTGAATGACTTTGGACTGGTGGTCGGTTGGGCCGAGACCGCCGGCGGGGACTACCACGCGTTTCGTTGGGAAGACGGCGTGATGGCCGACCTGGGCACCTTTGGCGGTCCGGCCAGTCGCGCCAACGGTGTCAACAACGCTAGCCTCGTGGTCGGCTGGGCCGAGGCCGACGGCGGTCCCGCGACCGGCAGCAACGCGAAGGTCAGCCTGTCTGAGGCCGCAGACGAATCCACCGGCATCGCCTTCCTCCACCTGGGCGGTGTGATGACCGAATTCGGTTCGCTCGGCTGGGTGGGCAGCATCGCCCATGCGATTAGTCATAACGGCCTGGTCGTTGGGTGGTCGTCGATCGGCGACGGCGGACCCCATCACGCCGTCCTGTGGCTGGACGGTAGGGTCATCGACCTCGGGACGCTCGGCGGCAATGAGAGCGGCGCTTATGGGGTCAACGAATTCGCCCAAATCGTGGGCGACTCGCTGACGGCCGACGGCCTCAAGCACGCCTTCTTGTGGCAGGGCTGCCAGATG
>CAYOGX010000967.1:0-2588 GCA_964403235.1 uncultured Planctomycetales bacterium
CGAGGTTGTCCTGGACGAATTGATAGACGCGGCGGACGTTGCTGTCCTCGCGGAAGTTCTTGACGAAGTCGGCCTCGAAGTTGTTCAGCGCGGCCGGCACCTTGATCAGGAAGACGCAGACGAGCACGGCAAAGACCGCCACCACGCCCACCGGCAGGCCCTTGCCACCACCCGCCGACCGGCCTATCCGCGTCAGCGCCTTGGTCAGGCCCCCGATCTCGTGCTGGGTCGGGGACCGACGCGCCGCCAACCGGGCCAGACCAGGAATGGCCGCAAACCCCAACAGCAAGGCCAGCAAAACGCCTGCGATGATCAGCGCGGCCAACTGCCTGATGGGTCTGAGCGTTGAGATGAACAGCGACGCGAAGCCCAGCGTCGTCGTCGTTGCGACCAGGGCGCAGGGAATGACCATCCGCCGCAGGGTCTCGCGGGCGTCGTGCATCGGTCCGCGGGCCTCGCCGGTTCGATGAAGGCGCGTCTCCTCGTGCGCCACCAACAGGTGAACGCACATCGACACGCCCAGGATGGTCACCAGGACCACGACGGTCTGGCTCACCAGCGACATGGGCAGGTCGCACACGACGCTCATCCCGAGGATGCACAGCGTACTGAGTCCGGCCGCCGTCAGGGCCACCAGCACCGGCACGACGCGCCGGAAGATCAGCCACAGCGCCACGCAGATCAGCACGAACACGACGACCGTAAAGACGGCCATGTCCCGGTGGATGGACTCGAAGATCTCCATCAATCCGACGAGGGGCCCGCCCAGCAGGATCGTCGCATCGGGCCGGAGGCGCTGGGCCTCGTCGCGGATCTGGCGGAGCTGATCGGCCACCTCCTTGCGCCGCCGGCCCTCGCCCTCGCCGGCAACCTGAAGGAAGATCCCGGCGGTTGAATTGAGCCGACCCGTGTTGGGATCCTGCCCGACCAGGTTGCCCACGACCAGGGGGTTGCTCCGCAGCTCGTCTTCGATCCGGTCGCGAGCGTCGGGGTCGACGCGCAGTCGCTCGCGGATCGTCTGCATCCCGCTGGTTGGCTTGAACAGCGCCCACAGGCCCAGGTCGGGCAGCTCGCTGATGGCCATGGGCGATTCGACGCCCTTGACCGCGTCGCACCGTTCGCAGAGCCAATGGAGCAGCTCGAGGTTGTTCGGCTCGAGCGGATCCCCCGCGTCCACGGCGAACAGGGCCAGCTCCCCGCTGACGAAGTTCTCGCTGAAATCGAGGTAGCGGTGGTACTCCTCGTCGTCGGCCGCAATCAGCGACGCGATCGTGTAGTCTTCCCGCAGCCCCGGTTGGATCAGCAACACGATCGAGACCGCCGAAAGGCCCAGGCCGACCAGGAGGATCGAGCGATGTGCGCGAACAATGATGTCGATGAGGGTACCGATCACGCCAACATGATACGGCCCCCGTTGCGCCCTGCCAATAGCAGAGGTGGGCGGTCCGGTCGGGTCCGACCGGGGCGCCGGCGGACAAGCCCGCAGTGGCACACGCGCCAGCGGCGCACGAGGGTCCGGCTCAACCGGCGGTGGCGACCGGGGCGCGTTTGCCGGCCACGATGACGCGGCTTTTGCCGGTGTGCTTGGCGCGGTAGAGGGCGCGGTCCGCCGCTCGCAGCAGGTTCTTTCCCGATGTGGCCTTGGTCTGGCGCAGGCCTGCCACACCGGCGCTGAGGGACGGGGGCTCTCCGACGGACGGAAGTGTCTTGGCGGCCTGGCCGAACAACGCGATGATCCGGTGGATCATCTGGCCCGCGCGCTCCGCGCTGGTCATGGGCAGGATCAGCCCGAACTCGTCCCCACCCAACCGCACTGCCAGGTCGTCCTCGCGAATGGACTTGCTCAGCAACTGACCCACAAACCCGAGCAGCTCGTCGCCGGCCGGATGCCCGAGCGCGTCGTTGAAGGCCTTGAAGTTGTCCACGTCGATCATGGCCACCGCCATGTCCAGGCCCTGGCTGAGATGCTCGTAGACGACCTGCTCGAGATGGTTCTCGATGACACGGCGGTTGTTCAATCCGGTTAGCGGGTCGATCTCGGCCTCGCGGGCGGCCTTGCGCAGCTCCCTCATGTGGTCCCGGGTCTGGTTCTCCAGCTTTTTGCCGAGGCTGACCTCCAACCGGGCGGCCTCCTCTCGCCAGTGGTCGATCTGCTCGTGCAGCTTCGCGAACACCTTGGCAAGTTGACCCAACTGATCGTCACGGTCGACCGGGAGTTCGCCCCCCCCGCGGCGGGCACGGCGCCCCAACCGGCTGAACGGCTCGACGACTTGCCTGTACAATCGACGGTTGGCATACCGCCACGCCAACAGCGCCACCGCCGTCAGTGGAATGAAAAACCCCCACCACGGCGAGACGGCCGGAAACGTCGGACTGACCACCTCGAACGCCATCGTCAGTTGACCCGCCGGCGCCCTGTCGCGCGGCATGAAGATCGGTACCATCGCGCCGCACACCTCCATCCCGTCCTTGTCCGTCAGATGCCACGTCGCGGGCTTGTACAGGCCGGCCATGACGTCGTCCGACCAGACGGCCCGTTTGGCCAACGCGGGCGAACTCGTCTCGATAGAACGAAGCTCACCGTTCTT
>CAYOGX010000968.1:0-2583 GCA_964403235.1 uncultured Planctomycetales bacterium
ATGGGCGTGTTGCCTTCTTCAGGACAGTCATTTGAATAGCGTTGCCTTTCAGGGTCGACGAGTCCTTGTCGTTCTTCCAACCAGGTTTCAGTCTCAGGTCGTCCGCCGCCTGGTACTCCGGGGCGTCCTGGCCGGAGAAACCGGGGGGATCGCCTTGCCATCCTCGTCGAGTATCTCGACCTGCCACCGGCCAGGCCGGCCAGATCAGAGATGAATCCGCTATTCGACGACAAGCGTGACCACCGCTCGGGCTGGCACGAGATAGGGGTCGCCGAGGGAGACGTCTGGATACCGCTTCAAGTCCTCGCCGGGCTTGTCGGATGTCACGTAGGCGGTGAGGCGCTGAGCAGGCGTGGCGGCGTCCTTGCGTCCCAGGATGCGAAGGCGAATTCCCTTAGGCTGCTCGCCCATGTTGATGTAGACGGCGGCGATTCGCCCGGTTCTCGGATCGAGGTAGGCCGATCCCAGCAGTCCGCTCTTGTCGTGTCCGTCGCCCGTCAGTTCGATCCGTCGCATGCCAGGGCGGATGAACCGGCTGAAGTTGCCCAGCGCCCAGAGGAGCTTCGATTCGTAAATCGTCTCCGAGTCGCCGGGTTTGCGGTGGTCCGTATAGACCAGCCCATCCTTGTAGTTGTGACGTGACGCGGCCAGCCACCACTGCCACGCGGATGCACCAGCCAACGTCAGGTCGTAGTGGATGACGCGCGCCACGTTGAGTGCCGTATCGATGCCGAGGTCTCTAGGGCGCCCGCCCTCGCCATGCGGGCCTCGCATGACGCAGTATTCGGTCTGCCAGAGCTTCCAGCCGGGGTAGCGCCACAGGGCTCGTCCAAGATGCCGTCGGTGTTGGACGAGCTGCGTTTCGAACCGATCCGCCCCGTAGCTGTGATAGCAGATCGTCCCGCTCAACATCGGGCCGATCTCGGGATCGCCGCACAGCTCGCGGAGGTAGTCGCCGATCCGTTCCGGAGCATCGCGGTTTTGCCGACGCGCCCGGCGATACATGATCGACGGACTACGCGCCTCCGGAACGAGGATCCGCGTCTTGACTTTCTGCCTGGCAAGTTCGGCATGCAGGGCCTTGACGATGGCCTTGATGTCGTCGAGGCCGGCACGGTTGCCCTCCTGGGGGCCGCCATCCCATTCCCAGCCCGGCTCGTTGACCGGGCTGACACGGTCGAACGCGATCCGCTCAGCCGGGTCGGGATGGTCGCGGAAGTGCTTGAGCACATCGACGAGGTATCGGGCGAACTGTTTCTCATGGCCGGATTTGAGATTCGTGCTGTGCGGACCCGGGTCGCAGTGCGTCAGGCCGTTGCGGGTCATTCGAGCGGGGGGGCTGTTGACGAACGCGACGAACTGCCGGACCCCGCGCGCTTTGGCTGCCCGTAAGAACCATCGCTCGTTGGCCTGCCGGGACCAGTCGTACCGGCCCTCGGCCACCTCGAACGTCTCGGGCATCCGCCATGTATCCCCAAGGAGGCGAGGGTTAATCCCCCCACCCAAGTTGAACCGCCAACAGCTTAGGCCAATCCCTTTCTCTGTCGAGAACAACAGATCGGCAACGCAACGCTTGCTCTTTTCCGACCACGCCCCGATCTTCTGCATGCTCCAGCAGTCCGATGCGCCGAAGTTATCGATGGCCTGGTACTTCGTGCCAGGATCGATCACGTCCGTGCGCGTCGCTCCGTTCAGCACGGACCAGATGGAGATCCCAATCGCAGCGGCCCGGTTCATGATGGTGCTCCCAATGGTTGACGCGCGACCAGGATAACGCGAACGCGCAGTGTGGGCAATTACACCCCGAGTAGGGACGCTTCCCGCACGCGGTTGACCTCAAGTGGGAGCTTCTCGTCTGCGAACCGGCCCTTGACGCGTAGTCCGTGGCGCGGTCATCCTCGTCGAGGCCTCCCCCCGCGCTCGCAGGGCAGTCGGCGTCAGCACACGGAGGTAGCAGCCCACCCTCACATGTCAGAACTAGAATCGTACGACGCCCGAAGCGTCCGGAAGAACCTGCCGCACGGCTTATGCACTGCTCGCGTCGCGACCGACCGCGCCGCTGCGTCACCCGCCGCCGCAATCGTTCCGGACAGCGTTTTCCGTATGGACATGAGGGAACCTCCGCCGCCGCAATGCTAGGCTGGCGAGGGCAAGAAGGCTGAGAGTGGTGGGTTCGGGGACTAAGACCACCGACTTGATTGCGTCCAGATACAGACCATCCGGATCGCCCATGGTCGGCGCGATGTATCCGCCCTCGCCGAATTCGTTCCAGGCATAGAGCATCACGAGCCGCTCGGGCGTCGCCAGCGTCGGATTCTCGTCTATCCAGTCGATCGCTTTCTGAAGATGCGCTCCGACGGCCTCCGGCGTACGAGTGGGATTGAAATACCAAGTCGGGGGCGTGCCCCATGGCCGCGCGTCCCAACCTGCCATGACCGTCGGGATGTAGGATTGCGGACCACCACTCTCAGTATTCCAGATGCCCGGGGCCCATGAGTCGTTGCCCTCGACATACTCTGTCAGTGATTGGTATGGGTATTCCACCTCCCCTGCGCCCCACCCCGGTACCGCGTTGTAGCGAGT
>CAYOGX010000969.1:0-2577 GCA_964403235.1 uncultured Planctomycetales bacterium
TGTGTACGTTTCTGTATTGGCCGTACCCGTTCACGGCCGACGATCCGAAGGTCCGGGCGCGGGCGCTCGAGCTGGCGTCGAACATGATCCGCGCCTGCCACCTGATCGGGACGGACAACCTGCTGGTCGTGCCGGGGGCGGTGTTCATCCCGTGGATGAAGGAGGTCAAGGAGATCCCGCTGGCCGTCTGCGACCGGCGGGCGCGTGAGGCCGTCGGCAAGTTGGTCCCGCAGGCCGAGCGACTGGGCGTGCACCTCAACATCGAGAACATCTTCGTCAGCGGCTACCTGATGACGGCGGCTGAGATGAACGACTTCGTCGACGGTGTCGGCAGCGATCACGTCCACGTCCACTTCGACACGGGCAACGTCATGTTTTTCCAATTCCCACAGGACTACATCCCCGTGCTCGGCAAGCGGATCAGAAACGTCCACCTGAAGGAGTACACCAAGCGGAGCACCGATTACACGATCGAAGGGTTCCGGCCGCTGTTGGACGGCACGACCGATTGGCCGGCCGTCATGGCCGCGTTCGACAAGATCAACTACCGCGGGTACCTGACGTTCGAGTACTTCCACCCGTTTGCGCACTACCCCGAAGCGCTCATCTATCACACATCCGATGCGCTCGACCGACTGCTCGGGCGCAAGGCGTGAGCACCACACGGCCCACTCGGCTGACTGCCTGCATGTAAGTTTGGGAAATGTTAGGATTCCCGTAAACGGCGTCCCATAGCGTTGCGGGGTATCCCATGTGCAGCCAAGGGCTCCCTCAGCGGCAGATCGACCTGTTCGGTACGCAGGGGTCAACGGCCGAAGTATCCCCGGCGGAGATGTCGGTCAGCCCGTTTGTTCGCCGAACACCCGTCGTGGTAGACAAGGTAAGGTCGGGCGAGTGGCGTGAAGGCTGCATCAAGGCGCGTGACGCTGGGTTGTCGCGGGACGTGCGGATCTTCCTCGCCTCTCGAAAGACGAACCCCATCGTGCACAACCTACAGGCGGATCGATCGACCTACTGCCCGCCGTTGTATTGGGATCTGGCGATCGGGAGCGGGCCCTGCGGGCTGGGGTGTCGCGGGTGTTACCTGATGGGGACGTTCCGAGACCGGCGCGACCCGCACCAGCCGCTTGTCTATGACAATCTAGCCTTTCTCTGGGAGGCCGTGCGGAAGTGGCTGGCGTCACCGGACAGAAGGCCCGTTCATTCCTTGGGACTGGGAACAGATCGCTCCGACTCCCTGCTGTTTGAGCTCGAGACCGGTCACGCCAGGCAGTTGGTCCCGATGTTTGCCGATCCCGCGAGGAACCCGAGCGGCTGCAAGCTGCTCTTGCTCACGAAGACCAAGAACACGCGCTTTCTGGATGGACTTCCGACTGACAACGTCATCGTCAGCTTCTCGTTGAACCCGGAACCCATCGCCGATCTGTGGGAAGGGAAGTGGCCTGACACCTCGGAACGGATCACCCCCTCGATCGACGAGCGGCTGGACGCTTCGATGATGGCCCAGAAGATGGGCTTCGAAGTGCGCTGGCGGATCGACCCCATCCTCACACCCGATGGATGGGAGGGCCACTACCACGACTTCTTCAAGAAGGTCGCGGGACAGGGTCATCGGCCGACGCGGATCACGCTGGGTACCTTTCGAGAGACGACGCCCCAGCTCGACTATTGGCGGCGCCGGTGGGGGGTGTGCGAGATGGAATGGCGGCCCGAAGGGCTGCGGCGCGATGGCACACATTGGCACTGTCCGGAAGAAGCTCGTGTCAGGACCTACAGGACAGTCGCAGCCATGTGCGAGAGTTGCGTACCAAGTGCGCTCGTCTCGTTGTGCAAGGAAACCCGGTCGGTGCGCACCCAGGCGGGTCTCACCCACGCGGCGTGCAATTGCCTTGCCCTTGGGACAGGCCGCTGTACCCCTCGTGCCCTTCGCAGATGCTCGTGACATGACCGTTGCGGGCGTTTCTCCGGTTGGTGGTAGCCCCCGGCACGGGTGCCAGCGTGGCGTCGGCGTGGGCGCCGCCCTACAATGGGCCGCGCGCGTGCGGGATGTAGATCGTTGGGCAGGCGTCGGGCCGGGTCGCGACGTCTCCGTATCTACATGGGGACATCAGAATGCGTTTGGGGCGAATCGTATTGGTGTTGGCGATATTGACGTTCGTCGCGTCCGCTTACGGAGACGAGCAGGTCGTGGTCAAGAACGCGGGCTTCGAAACGGCGGGCGAGAAGGGGTTGCCGGCGGATTGGTCCGGGCGGGCGGACGTGTACCGTCGGGATACGACGGTGTCCCGGTCGGACGGGGCGTCGCTGAAGTTCGTCAACGAGAACCCGAAGGACTACGTGTTGTGTTCGCAGCGGATCGAGCTCGAGCCGGGCAAGATGTACGAGTTCAGTGCGTGGGTGAAGACCCAAGGGGTAAAGGGAACCGACAGCGGCGCGACGATCTGCGTGGAGTGGCAGGACAAGGACGGCAAGTACATCGCCGGGGCCTACCCGCCGGGCAAGAAGGGCGATACCGACTGGACGCTGATCAAGGGCGTAACAGGGCGGATTCCTGAACGGGCCAAGCGGTGTTCGATC
>CAYOGX010000970.1:0-2572 GCA_964403235.1 uncultured Planctomycetales bacterium
AGCGTGGTGAACGTCTGCCCCTGAAGCGGCCGATTGCTCCAGATATGCCCTTCGTTCCCGCCCGTATCATACTGCCCCGTGACGTTCAGCATCGCGATGTCGGCTGCGTCCACGGTTGGCGCGGTGGCCGAGACCGTGATCGTTGCGCCCTGTGCCGCCGTCGCCACAGCCAGTATCAGTGCGACGGGCAATCCTCTGCAAACTGTCTTCCTGATCATCACGCATGCTCCTCTCAAAGTGGGCTGTTTTTCCGAGATGTCGGACCGCCCTGCTTTCTTCCTAACCTGTTCTTGCTCCGTTACCTGTGCGATTCCGGCTGAATCCGTGATCGCAAGCCGACTCCGGTCAATCTCTTTAGTATACCACGGATGCGAGACAATGCAAGAGAAAAACGCCCCGGAGGCAGGAAATTTCGGCCGCCGACGGACCAGGGGCGGCTGTGCAGGTCCGTGGGAAAGCGGTCCGGCTACAGCCGGCCGCCGCGGGGCCCGACCGGGGCGCGGGATGCATAACTTGATACGCCCGATTCGCCGCGCCTGCGTCTGCGTCTGCCCATCGACCCCCCTTCGCCAAGGCAACGGCGGACAGGCAGGCTCAGGCTCTACGACGACGGACGTACCGCCCCAGCCCGGCGACGCCCATCCCCACGGCCAGCATCGTCATCGGCTCGGGGATGACACCGACGGAGCCGCCGGCGGCCTGGTAGTGTGCGAGCACGCGGCTGTCGGCAAGATCGCCGTCGCCGTCGGGGTCGTCGAGCATGATATTGTACAAGGCCACCTCGTCGAGGAAGCCCGCGAAGTTGGCGCCGTCACCCTGCGTGCTGCCGTCGGCGTAGCGGACATTCTCGGTGACGCCCATGGCCGCATTGTTGTTGCCGTGGGCCCGAAGATGCCCGGCCCCGCCGACCGACCCGAGGCTGACGCCGTTGAGATAGCCGCGCACGAAGCCGTCGTCGGTGCCGTTGTTGCCGTCCGGATCGCCGTCCAGCACAAACACGGCATGATAGGCCGTATCTTCGCTGACCGGCGTGGAGACGAAGGTCGGGCCCCAGTCGCTCTCGGCCATGTTCCAGGCCCCCATGAACAACGTATCCACGCCGGCGACCTCCTCGAGGTAGAGGTTGATCCCCCGGGTGGTGCCGCCCTGCTCGTAGAGGACCTGGCGGGTGGTGGTGATCGCGTCCGTCTCGAACCACAGTTCGACCGTCTTGTTGTCGTGGTCGCCGTCATTCAGCAACGTGCTGTCGGGGATGCGGACCTCGGTCCCGCCGTTGGCCGTTGCGCCGTCACTTTCGAGCGAGAAGTCCTCGCCGCTGGGCAGCAGGCTGGCCTGCCGGAACGTAAAGCCCGACGCGTTGTTGTAGGTCCCGTCCAGCGGCGCGCCCACCGTGCCGAGGTTGTCGGCCGTGGGACCGGCGGCCTCGTTCAGCCGCCAGTACGCGAACGGCCCATCGGCCAGCACGGCGTCCCTGTAGGCGGTGTTGACGGGGCCGGTAAGGACCGTGGCGTTGAGCGTCACGGCGTCCAGGCCCGTGTTGTTGCCGTTGCCGCTGCCGGTCGCGCGGAGCTTGACGTCCCACGTCTCGCTGTCAGTCAGGGTCGGGGGCAAGGCGAAAGGCACGGTCTTGATCCCGGACGTCCCGCTGACACTTGCCGTCTCGCTGTCGACAAGCCCCGACGACGACCCGGTGACGGTGACCGTCCAGGTCACATTGCGGCTGGGGCCCTGGTACGCCCCGGAGTTGGTGAAGTGCTGCCAGTCGAGGACCACCTCGTCCAGGTACATTGCGGGCGCGGTCAGCGTCAGGGGAATGGTGACGTTCCAGGGACTCTCGTTCTCCACGTTCATGTCCGGCGCGAAATGGCCCTGGGCGTTGGACGTGTTGAACAGGTTCGTGTTGGTTGGCGGGCCTTCAGGCACGAAGGTCAGGCTGCCGGGGTCGGCCACGCCGTTGGTCGTCCAGGTGATGCTGTTTGCCGTCTTGCCGCTGACGGTCCGTCCGGTGAAGTCGGTGGACAGGATGGTGGCTCCCGTCGCCGGCAGCCCGCCCCACACAAGACACACCGCCAGGACGACGGCCGTCGTCGATATGTGCTTGGTCATCTCTCTCTTTCCTGATCTGTGCTTGTTCAGGATACCATGCCTCCGGCTCGCGACCTTCGCGACCTCAACCATAGAGCATAGCAGACATCGAGAGCCCTGTCAAGGAAAATCCTAAATGCAGGTCTATTAACGTTTTGGAGGCGCCAGATCCTCCTGGGCGGATAGGCCCTTACTGGGACGCGGTGGTTCCCGCGGCCGGGAGTCACGTCAGGGGCGCCATGGGGCAGCCCCGTCCTAACGGCTTGTCATTCCCACATCGTCGTGTGCCGTGAGCCCAGGGCAGAGCGAATCGCCGCTCTGGGCATTATGACGATCGGTCTGTAAAAGCCCACCGGGGCGCAATGTTCTGCGAAGACAGTTGTTGCACCCTTTCAGAGTCCACGGGTCCTGTTTGCCTGCACTTGAGGGGCGCGTAACACTTCACCCATCTGCAACGATTGCTTCGGGCAGCGCCGGTAGTGTGCCG
>CAYOGX010000971.1:0-2572 GCA_964403235.1 uncultured Planctomycetales bacterium
GGCTTTTCCAGCCGCAGCGGCCTGGATCGTCTCCCGCCGTCTTGCGGGCCTGGACCGCGGCCTTACTGGGGCCTTCGACCAGGACCTCCACGTGTTGTCCGAGCATGGCCTGGTTGTCGGCCAGGGAGATCTCGGCCTGGATGGCGAGGAGCTCGTGGTTCCGCCGGCGCTTGACGTCCAGCGGCACGTCGTCGGGCAGGTTTCGGTCCGCCACCGTGCCGGGCCTTGGGGAATACTTGAACACGAAGATGTTCTTGTATCGCGTCCGGCGGACCAGCTCGCAACTCGCCTGGAACTCCGCCTCGGTCTCGCCGCTGAATCCGACGATGAAATCCCCCGCCAGCGTGAGGTCCGGTACGACCTGACGGCAACGCTCGACCAGCGCGTCGTACTGCTCGACCGTATGATCGCGTCGCATGGCCGACAGGATCCGGTTTGAGCCACTCTGTGCGGGCAGGTGCAGGTACTCGCACACCTTGGGCAGGTCTCGCACGGCCCGCAAGATCGACTCGTCGAAGTCGCCCGGGAAGCTGGTCACGAATCGCACCCGGTGCAGGCCGCCCACCCCACTCACACGCTCCAGCAGCTCGGGCAGGCGGACGATCCGACCGGCCTGCTCGTAGGCGTAGCTGTTGACGGTCTGCCCGAGCAGGGTGATCTCGATCGCGCCGGCATTGGCGAGTCTACGGGCCTCGTCGACGATCTGGTTGGGCGGGCGTGACCGCTCCGGACCGCGGACGAACGGGACGACGCAGTAGCTGCAAAACTTGTCGCAGCCGCGCTGAACGCGGACATAGGCTTGGATCAACGGTTCGGGCCGGGCGGGACGGCGCGACCGGTCGAGCGCCTCGAGCCGGTCGTCCCTGGCCCGTTTGGCGGCGGGGACGCGGCGGCTCCAGTCGCGGGTGACGGCGACGGCCGGCGTGTCGCCGGCACGGGCCTGCTCGATCAGGTCCATCAAGTTGCCAAGCTCCCCCGGCCCGCACAGGACGTCGACGTGGGGCGCCTGCCGGCGGATGCCCTCGGCGTCGCGTTCGGCCATGCATCCGATCACGCCGAGGATCATGTCGGGGTGACGCTGCTTGGTCCATTTCAGGTCGCCCAGGCGGGAGTAGACCTTATCCTCGGCCCGCTGGCGGACCGAACAGGTGTTGATCAGGACCAGATGGGCCTGCTCGGCGTCCTCGACGGGCCGGTAGCCGGCCGCGCGGACCTCGCCGAGGATCAGTTCGCTGTCCAGCACGTTCATCTGGCAGCCGAACGTCTCGAGCAAGACGGTTTGTTCGTGGCCGTTACTTGTCATCTGGAGATGCGTTCCGGTGTCCCGAGCGCCCGACGCAGACACGTCTGCCCCTCGTCACAGTCTACCACCGCCGGGCCGCGCATGCGAGATTTCCTGCTCGTACTCGCCCGATTGGCCGGTGGTTGCGCTTGCCCGAGACCGGTACAACGTGGTTCAATGGGGGTGGTCGTATCGGTTGTGCGAGGAGATCCCGGTCCAATGTCAGCGACGCCGACGGGATTCGGCACGGACACGGAGACCGCCACGGCCGAGCCGGACCACAAGACCCGGCGCCAGCCCTTGTATCACGTGGTGTTGCTGGACGATGATGAGCACACGTATGCGTACGTGATCGAGATGCTGGGGCGGCTGTTCGGGCATCCCGCGGCACGGGGCTATCAGCTTGCGTGTGAGGTGGACGCCACCGGTCGGGCGATCGTCGAGACGACCAGCATGGAGCGAGCCGAACTGAAGCGCGACCAGATCCGTGCCTACGGCGCGGACCCGCGCCTGGAGCGAAGCCGCGGCTCGATGGCAGCCGTCATCGAGCCGGCCGTATAGCATCGGGCGGCATGCCCAAGCACAGCGCGGGCTTGTCGCTGACGCACGACCCAGGCCCGATTTGTGGAACGATCCAAAATTATGAGGAATTTCATCCGTGATTGGCCGGCACGACATCGGCACCCGCTGAGCCGCGTGCTTCATGCCATCGGTATCCCGATGACGATCCTGGCGATCCCGTTGACCTGCTGGCAGTTGTATCAATGGGATTGGGGTGTATGGTGGCGGCCGGTATTGTTGGTGGTCGTCGGCTTCGGGGTGCAATACATCGGCCACCGGATCGAGGGCAATGACATGGGCGAGCTGGTTGCGATCAAGAAGCGCCTGGGCCGGCCCTACGTCGAGATCGCCCCGCGATACACCGACCGTGCATGAGTTAGGAAAGGGAGACCATGAGACGGATTCACATCGCACTTGCCGCCATACTGTTTCTTGTGCATCCCGCTCAGGGGGCCGACTGGCCGACATATCGCGCCGATGCCGGCCGCACCGGCTACACGGCCGAACCATTGCCGGCCGAGCTGTCGCTCCGATGGACCTACCACGCCCGACACGCACCGACGCCCGCCTGGCCACTGTCGTCGCGCCTGCCGCTCGACCGGGCGTATCAGCCCGTGGTCGCCCACGGCGTGGTGTATTTCGGCAGTTCGGCCGACGGCAAGGTCTATGCGCTGGACGCCGCGTCCGGCGAGCAGCGGTGGTGTGTCTTCACCGACGCGCCCGTGCGGT
>CAYOGX010000972.1:0-2567 GCA_964403235.1 uncultured Planctomycetales bacterium
AACGCCCGTCCAATCATGTTCAGATTCACGTTGATTCCGTGCCTGTTCGTGATCATCGTACCGGTGATGGTGATGGTGATCTTTCGGATTCTGGGGGCGATGTTCCGAATCGGGGCGCGGGGCGGCCAAGGGTGGGATGCCCGTCTGCCACCCAGGCCGGGAACGAGACCGAGGGGGGGCCGAATGGGTCGATACGTCCGGCGGGGCAGATGGTCGCAGCCCGCGGACCGGAGCGATCCACCACCGCCGCCACCCGTCGACGCGGAGCGGGTTTGTCCCAATGAGATGTGTCGGCATACCAATCGACCGGAGGCACGGTATTGCAGCCGATGTGGCACGCGCCTGATCGGATGACCGGCTGGACGCGACGACGGCCGAGATGATGAGCGCTTCGCTGGACAAGGCCAGGCAGATCGAAACGGCGTTTCTGTCCGCCGTCCAAGGCCGGTTCGATGCGGCGAGGCCTTGGCTGGCCGGCTCGACGTTTCGGACCCGGCAGGACAGCGAACGAGATCGGCTCCGCGAGATGATGCGCGCCCGCGGGCTGTACGACGCCGATCTGCTGGACCGTCTGCCCAACAACCGTCGGTCGACGCTGTCGGGGTACAAGCGGCGGTGGTATGGGTTCGGGCGCAAGCAGGTCGGCGCGATCACCGCGTCGGTGCTGTCGCCGCTGGCCGACGCGCTCGATAGCGCAGGGTCGGACGCGCCCGGCGGCGTGCTGCGGCCGATCGGCCGGGGTGAGCTGGCCGAGCACGTCGACGCGCTGACGGCCAAGCGGGTCGGGTCACACGTCATCGGCGTGTGCAGCCCGAGCGGGTTTACCGACGAGGCGCGCGGATCGGGCCTGGCGCGGCCGGGCATGACGCTGGTCCTGATCGAGCCGCACGAGGCCGGCGGGTGGACGGTGACGGGCGTGTCCGGCCCCGAGCTGGATCGCGCTTGCGCGTTGTTCGATCCGGAGAGCGAGTCGCAGAAGGTCCAGCGGGTCCGGCAGGCGGTCGAGACGCGGCGGGCGACGTTGCTGTCGGACGGCCTGAACGCGGGCGACCTGGCCGGCGAACTGTGCGTCGGTCAGGAGCTGGTCGAGGCCACGTTCCGCCAGATGGCGGCCGGAGACGACCGGCTGCACGTGACCCGGGGCGAGCGGGCCAGTATCCTGTACACGACGTCCACTGCGGTGAAGGAGACCCCGCCGATGTCGGTCATCGATTTCCTGAAGCGAGTCCTGGGCAGAGAGGCGTCGCCCGCCGAGAAGATCAAGGCGCTCGAACAAAAGCAGGCCGAGATCGACGACAAACGCCGAGGCCTGGAATCCGACCTCGACGAGCTGGGCAAGCGGGAGGACAAGCTGCGGACAGAGGGCATTGCGGCGACGGCGACGTCGGTGAAGCGTCGTCTGGCCTCGCAACTCGCCCAACTCCGTCAGGAGATCGGTCTGCAGACCGGGAAGGTGTCGATCCTAAACAAGCAGAGCCAAATTCTGGGTCGGCAAATCCACAACCTCGAGGTGGCCCAGACGGCCAGGACGAGCGACCTGCCCGCATCGGACCAGATCACGGAAGCGGCGGCGGCCGCCGAGACGGCCCTGGAGGAACTGGACGAGACCTACGAGACGGTCCGGACCGTCAGCAGCGCCATTTCCGATGAGACCATGACCGAGGAAGAGGCCGCCATCCTGGCCGAGTTCGAAGCCGAGGCCGCCAAACAGGCCGAGGCGGCAAGAACATCCCCCGAGACGACCCCCGAGACCGAACGGGCTGAAGAACCCGAGCCCGAGCGCACGCCCGACCAGCGGCAGCGCGAGGCCGACGGATAACACCGCAACCGGGAGGACCGCCATGGGCCTGTTCGACTGGCTGACCAAGCGGCGCAAGCCGCTGTCGAAGATGACCCGCCAGGAACTCCGGCAGCAGGAGCTGACGCTGGAAAAGGAGCGTAACCTGCTAGTCAAGCGGATCGAGAAGCTGGCGCGGGAGAAACAGAAGCTGTTCGAGCGGGGCGCGGGCGAGAAGGCGCCCGAAGTCCGGCGGACGATGGCCCAGGAGTTCGAGCTAAAGACCACCGAGCAGTTGATGGTGGCCCGGCAACTCAACATCCGCAGCAAGGAGATGCTGACCGTCTCGCGGATGCGGATGATTCGCGAGAACACCGAACGGGCCAGAGCGGCGGGCGACCGGATCGGCATGATCACCGAGCGCGACCTGGTCGGGTTGAGCAAGCTGATCGAGAACGATGCGATCACGACCGAGATGTACCAGGAGCGGCTGGACGCGCTGCTGGAGATCGGCGCTGGCGTCGACGAGGGCGCTGCCGGCATCAGCGAGGCGGGTCAGGCCGTGATGGACATCTGGGACAAGATGGACGCCGGCGACATCGCCGACGCCACCGAGGCGTTCGACGAGGCGGACCGCCGAGTCCGCGAGCAGACCAGCGCGGCCGAGGAGTCGTGACGGCCGTGCGTCGTCCTGTGGTACGTGATCCCCAAGCGGGAGGCGTTTTACTGATCCGGGTTTCGGCGTCTCGAGGGCGCGATCATGGCCTTGTTCACGTCATCTGTGGAGCGG
>CAYOGX010000973.1:0-2562 GCA_964403235.1 uncultured Planctomycetales bacterium
GGCCGCCGTGGGCGACCGCCGTCTCCGAGTAAGACACCCGCTGCCGCAGCACATTGTCGAAAGCTCACCGCCCGTCGTGTGGGCAGCGCTACCGCGGGCAGGATTGACCTTGTCGACCTGGACACGCGCCAGGCCTGCTTTGACACTGGTCGCAAGCGCTCGGCCCCGTGGTGGGTCGGGTACCCTCGGCTAGGGGGGATCTGGGATCGTCACCGCAGGGACAAGCTGTAGCAAGCGGACACGCCTGCTGGCAGGGCTGAGAACACGGCGATAGACCACAGGACTTTCGGCATTCAACGCTTGGGACGACGGGCGACTGGGCGAGCGGCTTGCTCGCGGTTCCGCAGCCTCTACACGTGCTGCCGCAACCGTCGCCCGGCGGCTCGAGTTCCGTCACGCCTGCATTGGCGGCTGCGAGCAGGCCCGCGGTGCCCACGGTCAACAGCAGAACCAGACCTCCGCCCCACACGGCACGCTTCGGGCGCGAACGCAAGAGCGCCCCCGACGCCGCGTCTGTGAAGAACTGACGGACGGTTCCGCAGACCCATTGCCAGTGGAGCAGGACGTGCACGACCGCCAGCACGCAAACGGCGACCGCCAGCCAGAAGTGGACCACGCCCCACTCATGCCGGTCCATCCCCTTGACGGCTAGCCAGTGTCCGGTACCGGGCGGCAGGACGTACTTCATAAGCAGGCCGGTCGTCACCAGACCCCACATAGCCAGCAAGGAGGTCAGGTCGATGATGAAGTTGAGTGTATTGCGCTTCATGGATTACCGCTCCTGGTCGCAGAATAGCCGCTTCTCGTTTAACGTGGTCTCATCCCCATTATTACAGTCCCAAAGCGTTTTGGCCACCCCAGTTGTATTGCGGCGGTCGCCCGATTGCCGCATGATTGTGGGCTGAACGCTGCCAACCGAACAGGCCTATCTTTACATAGGAGAGACCCCATGCCAGATAGCCCCGTCATTCGTCGCCTGGCCGATACCGCCCCGGTGCCGTGCCCGTGCGGACAGGCCTTTCGCATCATGACCGCCGACGATGGCGGGCCGGCCAGCTTCCACGTCGTCAAGATCCGCGGCCAGGCGACCAAGCACCGTCACGCCAAGCTGACGGAGATCTACTACTGCATCGAAGGATACGGCCAGATCGAGCTGGACGACGAGGTCCATGACTTCGATCCCGGCACGGTGGTGATGATCCCGCCCGGCGTGGCCCATGCCGCTCGGGGTGACGTGACGATCATCAACGTGGTCGTGCCGTCGTTCGATCCGAATGACGAGGAAATCGTCGAGTGACGTCCGGACGGTGCGAGGGACGACGGCAATGACGCACAAGGAACGCGTGACCGCCGCGCTGCGGCACGAGCGGCCCGACAAGGTGCCCTATCACGTCGGTTTCACCGTGCCGGCCCGCGAGAAGATGGCCGAGTTCTACGACGATCCGGACTTCGTCGCCAAGATCGGCAATCACCTGACGGTCGTGCCCGTTATCCGCGTCGAGTGGGGGGTGCGCGATGCCGACGGCTACTACACCGACGAGTTCGGCCTGCGGTGGAACCGCCAGGTCGACGCCGACATCGGCGTGCCCGAGGGTACGCTGACGCGCGACACGCTCGAGGCGTTCGACTGGCCCGATCCGAAGGCGGCCGGGCGGTTCGATCGGCTCGAGACGACCCTCGAGCAACAGCCCGACCAGTTCGTGGTGATGGCGCTGGATTTCAGCCTGTTCGAGCGGGCGTGGGGACTGGTCGGGCTGGAGAACTTCCTGCTGGCGATGGCCGACGACATGCCCTTCGTCGAGGCCGTGCTCGATCGGATCTTGCAGTTCAACCTCGCACTGCTCGACGCGGGCCTGTCGCGATGTCCCGGCGTGGACGCGGTCTACTTCGGCGACGATTTCGGCTCGCAGCAGGGGGTGATGATGGGGTCGCGGCGCTGGCGCGAACTGCTCAAGCCGCGTCTGGCCCGTCAGTACGCTCGCGTCCACGACCACGGCAAGTTTGTCTTGATCCATTCGTGCGGGGCGGTCAGCGATTTGTTTGACGACCTCGTCGAGATCGGCGTGAATTGCTTCAACCCGTTTCAGCCGGAGGTGATGGACATCCACGAGACCAAGCGGGCGTACCGGGGTCGGCTGGCGTTCTGGGGCGGCATCAGCATTCAGCGCCTGCTGCCCTACGGCAGCGTCGACGAGGTGCGGACCGAGGTGGCCGACATCCTCGAGCGGATCGGCCGCGAGGGGGGATACATCGCCGCGCCGTCGCACGACATCCCGGGTGACGTACCGGCCGACAACATCGCCGCCATGCTAGACGTGCTCCAAAACCAGTGACCGGGTGACCGCCCATGCCGCATTCGACGTAAGTGCGTGATGGGTCCGGGCGCCCCTCTCGTGTGCCCGCCAAGGGCGTGTCGAACGGTGACGCGAGGCCTGATCTGGGGGGCGAACCTGCTAGTTCTACGACTAACTAATAGAAGTATTTGACTTCCGCGCAAGGGCCGGGTACAAAGGTCAAAGCACGTGGGGAGGATGGGGTTAAGACTCAGCGCGGATCGCGCTC
>CAYOGX010000974.1:0-2560 GCA_964403235.1 uncultured Planctomycetales bacterium
CAGCGACCCACCCCTCCTTGGTGGATCCAAGCCGCCATCCAGCTCATCGAGGACGAACGCAAACAGGCGCGCTGATGCCGTCTCATACGCATTCCCGTTAGAATCTGCGCGTCCGGGCCTTTCTGCCGGCGTGCGGACCCTCGAAATTGTCCCCGCCGTCTGCGGTGGTTACCATTTGCGTCGGCAACGTTAGGCTGAGTGGGCGCGGTGGCGTCCCGTCGGACCCGTACGAGGAGGACCGCCAGGCATGTTGTCGATAACGGTTCGCGTCATGGCCGGTCTTTGCACGCTTCGCCCGGTCACCGGTGGGGTGCCGATTCAGGAGGGCCTGGCCCCTGCGGGCTCGGTGTTCGTGCTGCGTGATGAGAAGGGCAAGGCCGTCCCGCTACAGGCGTCGGTCCTGGCCCGTTGGCCCGACGGCAGCGCGCGATGGGTCCTGCTCGACTTCCAGTCGCAACCGCCCGGCGAGAAGACGCAGCGCCGCTACACGCTGTCCTGCTCGGAAGACGCCAAGCCCAAGGCGCCCGACGTCGCCGTCCGTCACGGCCCCAAGGACCGACCCACGTTGGCATCCGGCCGGGTCAAGCTTGCGCTGGCTGACGGCGCGCTGTTGCGGGTGTCCGATCGGTTTGATGTCGTACTGTCGCTGACCGACGCGGCGGGCGGGGTCTGCAACGGCGTGGTCGAGTCGGCCGAGATCGAGACGGCCGGCCAGCTCCGCTCGACGCTGTCGCTCGTGGGGTCGTTTCGCGGACCGGACGGCGGGCGCGTGTTTCAGTTTCGTCTGCGCGCGTCGGTCTATGCCGGCCTTTCCACGGTCCGGCTCGAGCCCCTCATCCTGGTCGACGCCGCCAAGGGCGTCCTCCATCGGATCCGCGAGTTGAAGCTGACGCTCAGGCCACGCAATGCGGCGCGATCCGTCACGTTCGGCGGCGAGCCCGGGTGGACGGGCCCGGTCGCGACGGCGGTCCGACTTTACCAGTACGACGACCGGCAGTACCGCCTCGAGAATGTCGACAAGAAGGGCGACGGCGGCAAGGCGCCCGGGTGGGCGGTGGTGGACGACGGTCGGGGCGTGGTGGCCTTGGCGGTCCGCGACTTCTGGCAGCAGTGGCCCAAGAGCCTAGAGGCATCGGGCGAAGGCCTGTCGATCGGGTTGTTCCCCCGGTTCGCCAAAGGCGACTTCGCCCACATGACGCCGTGGTACAAGTATCAGTATCTGTTCGACGGCGAGTGCTACCGTCTCCGCACGGGTCAGGCCAGGCGATGGGATATCTGGCTGGACCTGGGCGGCGACGGCGCGTCGCTGGCCCGGGCGACGAACGCCCCGCTCGTTCCCGTGGCCGACCCGGCCCAGGCGATCGCTACCGGCGTGTGGGGCGCAATCGCACCGGCCGGTACGCCCGAGATGGCCGACTACGACCCGTGGGCCGAGAACCTCTTCAACGCCTATTGCCACGCCATCGAGGCCCAACGCGACTACGGCGCGATGAACTGGGGCGACTGGTTCGGCGAACGCAAGGTGAACTGGGGCAATCACGAATACGACACCACCCGTCAGATCCTCATCCAATTCGCGCGGACCGGCGATCCCAAATACTTCTACGCGGCCGACGCCGCCGCGCGGCATTCCAGCGAGGTCGACACCGTTCATTTCGTCAACGAGGACCTGGCCAAGCTCTTCGGTGTCCGCGACGACTACCCGGCCCGCCCGGGGATGGTCCACCAGCACACGGTCGGACACGTCAGCGGCTTCTACGGCGCCGGCGTCGTCCGCAAGCTGTTCGTCGAGCACGGCATCGGCAACTCCAAGACCCCGTATCTGTGCCTGGATCCGTACAACCTCGGGCACCTCTGGACCCGGGGCGTGGCCCGCCAGTATCTGCTGACGGGCGATCCGTTCCTCAAGGAGACGGTCGAGAAGATCGGGGACAACCTCGCCCAGCTCGTGGCGGACCGTAAGTACCGCTTCATGGGCCACTCGCACTGCGGCCGGACCACCGGCTGGTCGCTCCTGGCGCTCAGCGGGGCCTACGAGATCGGGCTCAACCAGCGCTACCTCGACGCCATGAAGACGCTCGTCGACGACGCCCTGGCCGAGCAGGACCCCCACTGCGGCGGCTGGCTCTACTCCCTGCCCAGGGGACACTGCAATTGCGAAAAGGCCAAGCACGTCGGGATGGCCGGCTTCATCACGTCCGTCCTGACCAACGGGCTCAGCCGGTACTACTTCTTGACGCGCGACAAGCGTCTCGTAAAGCCCATCGAGCGGGCCGTCACCTTCCTCGACAACGACACCTGGCGAGAGGAATGGCACGATTGGCGATACACGTCCTGCCCCGCCACCGGCCGGATGAACCAGATGGGCGTGATGGTCATGGCGCACGTCAACGCCGTTCGGATTGCGAACAACCCGGAGCACCTGCGGATCTTGCGGACGGCCTGGGACGCCAAGTTCAAGCGCTTTCGCGAGGCGCCGCCGCCGGGCCCGGGTGTTGGGAAGACCTTCACCTATACGATGTACGGCTGCGCCGAGGCCGTCGGCCTTCTCGCGGCCCGA
>CAYOGX010000975.1:0-2559 GCA_964403235.1 uncultured Planctomycetales bacterium
GCAACGGATGGGCCTGATCCTGCCCCTGACGGCCTCAGTGGCCGTCATCTACAAGACCATCAAGTGCCCGACCGTCCGCGAGATTCCGCTGGCCAGCCTCATCTTGTGGGCCACCATCGCGATCGGCATGTACGTGGTCGGCATCGTCCTGACCATCATCTACCAACTGTTGGCCTGACCAAACCGCGGCATGCAGGTCGGTCAGGTCTCCCTGACCGGCCTTGCCGAACTGCCCGTCCGTCGTCCTACTAAGGGCCCGTACCCATCCGCTTTGCGTGCAGGCGGGCCATCGGGATCTTGGCGATGCGGATCTCGCTGGGTAGGACCATGCCCAGGATCCACGGGTAGTCCGCCCGGATGTCGTTCGTGTAATAGCTGACGTAGACGTCATCGCCCTGGAGCACGACCCCTGCATACGACGTGTCGCCGCAGCTCGGCAGGTCGGTCAGATGCGTCAGGCCGTCCTGCCGCACCGCGTACAGGGCCGTTCGCTTCTTGCCCAGAACGCTGCCAATCCGTCGCCCGAACCGGGGCGCGCCGGGATTGTGCCGACCGGCCGCGTAGACGACGCCCTTGTGCGAAAACAGGTCGGGACCGTCCAGCCGCGTGACCCGGCTCTTGGTGCTCGTCCATTGGGTGTAGGGCGGGTTCGAGACGGCGATCAATGTCGAGGCCTCCGCGTCGCCGAAGATGCTGTCGCTCACCTCCAGCCGGGCCGTGCAGAGGATTCGTCCATCGGGCAGAAACTCGAAATCCGTCTCGTCATTCCGATCCCCCTCGTGGATCACTGACACCCACTGCCACGCCTCGCCGTCCGTGGACTTGAGCAGGGCGGACTTGCCGTGCTGCCACCAGTAGGCCGGCACGTACCAGGTGAGGCCGTCGCGGGTCTTGGGCCGCCAGAACAGCCAGCCGGACGGGTCGACGTCCTTCAATGGCGTCCATTCGACCCCATCGGCCGACGTCGCGAACGCGGTGGTGTACGGCTCGGGATTCCAATCGACGTTCTTGAGGACGTACAGAAACAGCCGCCCGCCGACGGCCGCCAGCTTGGGATCGCGAATGTCCTGCCCGGACACCTGAAACGTGGCGATCTGCTCCCACGCGCGGGCGTCGGTCGAGCGGTGCAGGACAAGACGGCAGCGCTCGCTGGCAAAGTGCCACGGCGAGCTGGCGTGGACGAGGTAGAAGCGGCCCTTCCACCAGATCAAGTCGGTGTTGGAATTGTGCATCCCGTCACCAACGGCCACCCAGCTCTCCAGGCCCAAAGACGCATCGACCACGACCGCGTTGGGCCTGAAGAACCAGTAACCCACGAGCAGCAACAAGGCGCACACGACCGCGGCGATGGCGATGGCAAGCCACTTGAGGACCTTCCTGAGGGGCGGTTTCTTCATAGGGCTGTGGCCTCCATCTCCAGGTCGGCCAGCAAGACGATTCGCGCCGGCCGGCCGGCACCGCGCGGGGGACGAGCATTCGCTCGGGCTCACCGCGGGACCTGCTCGCGATGCGGGCCGGGCCTGAAATCCGGCACGTCCTGCGGGCTGTTGCCGTCTTCGATGGACCTGGCCGCCAATATCGCCGGAGCGGCCGTCTCGACGGCCTTGTAGACGTCGAGCTCAGCCGGCACGCCCCGCAAGACCGCGTCGGCGAACTGCGCGAACACGTAGAAATCCGCCCCGCCGTGGCCGCTGCCGCGAGCCGCCGCCGGTCCGTGGGCCTGTTCCGTCCCCCATGGCATCGCCACCGGTTCGGGCATCTGCCAGCCGTGGACCCACAGCTTGGGCGAATCCGAATCCGTGCGCGACCACTCCAACACGCCCTCCGTGCCCTTGATGTGGTACCAGTGGTGGATCGTGTCGCGGCGGTGGACGGCCGGCACCGTGAAACCCGTCGCCAGTCGCATGACCGCGTCCTTCTCCGTGTGCATCAAGGCCACCTGTGCATCGGCCACGGCAATCTCGGGATGACGGTAGCTCTGCGGCCGCGTCGACATCGCCACCACGCGCTCGACCCGGTCCTCGAGCACATACAGCAGCGGCGAGAGCTCGTGCGGCAGGTAGACGATCGGATGATTCCGCGCCCGCCACGTCGGCCGGACGCCGCTGTTACACGCCGTCTCTTGCGGCTCGTAGAAACGTCCGTCGTCGTCTTGAAAGAAGAACCCCGGGTAGTAGCCCAGATACTCCCCTTCCACCAGCACAGGTCGCCCGATCACGCCCGTCTGAACGATCTGATGCCAGGCACGGACGAACCCCCAGAAGCGCGTCTGCTCCATCAGCAGGAACGTCTTGCCGGTCCGTTCGACGGCGTGGACGACCTGCCAGCAATCCTCGATCGAATACGCCAAGGGCACCTCGGCCATGACGTGGCATCCCGCCTCCAGCGCCTGACAGATCAAGGGCGCCTGCTTGTCGGCGTCCGTCTGGACGGCGACGGCGTCGAGGTCTTCCTTCGCCAGCATCTCGTCGAAGTCCGTGTAGCCGCGAACCGCAAGATCGAACTCCCGCGCCAGATCCGCCTTGACCTTCTCGACCAGCTTGTTGCGGACGTCACAGA
>CAYOGX010000976.1:0-2559 GCA_964403235.1 uncultured Planctomycetales bacterium
AGACGTTCGACGTGGTCTTCCGCGCCCCGCGCTTCGACACCGACGGCAAGTTGCTGCGTCCCGGCACAATGACGGTGTTGCATAATGGCGTGCTGGTGCTGGACAACGCCGAGATTAAGGGCTTTACCGTCCACGGCAAGGAGGCGAAGTATCGACCCCATCCGCCGAAAATGCCGCTGCAATTGCAGGACCACGGCAATCCGGTCAGCTTCCGCAACATCTGGCTCCGCCCGCTGCCGGAATAGGGATGGGACACCCGGCGGTTGCGGCGCCATGTTTAGTTCTCGGGTTCGGGCCTGGCCGGCAGGAGGATGAAGATCAGCAGGGGGAGCAGCGCGGCGCCGAGGGCGACGGTCATGCTGGCGGCCACGCCGTAGCGGTCGGCGATGAAGCCGAGCAGCGCGGCGCTGAGGAGCCCGAGCGTGCCGACGATCTGGTAGATGCTGATGTTTCGCTTGGTTCGGTCGGGCCTCGAGGCGGCGGCCACGTAGTGGGGGTAGTACAGCCCGCCCAACTCGCCCGCGCCATACAGTCCGAAGGCGAACAGGTAGGCGTACCCGGGCACGAGAATCGCCCACAGGTTGGCCAGGGCCAGCAGGACCGTCGTGGCCAACGCCGGCGACCGCGCGCCGTATCGGGCGAGCAGCAATCCCAGGAACACGCCGGTCAGCGCCTTGGTACCGAACCGTAGTGCCGAACACCACCCCGCCATCTGCTGAGGCTGCACGCCAAGCACGTCCTCGACGTTCAGCAGCGCGTTGTTCATCGCGACCAGGGCCGTATAGAACAACAGGTTGGCCGCCGACAGAACGACCAGCGTCCGACTGGTGAAGAACCGCCGGAACCCCCCGAACAGGAACTTGCCGAACGTTTCCCGCTGGACGACGGCGTCGGCCGTGGGAATCTGAAATCCCCGAGCGACCAGGCCCATGACGACGATCAACGCCGAACCGATCACGAAGATGCAGGCGAAGTTGTACGGGTAGGCGCCGCGGTCGAGGACGACCTGCGCCCCGGCCGAGCTGGCCGCCGCGAACAACGGCCCGATGCCGAACGTGATGCTGAACGTCTTGCCGCGCTTGGACTCGTTGGTCCCGCGGATGACCGCCTCCCACATGAACACGCCGGCGGTCCCGTTGCAGGTCATTATGATCGCGGCGTGCACGATCGTCGCGACGATCCGCAGCCAGTTGGGCGTCGGCAGGATCAGAATGGCTGGAAGGATCAGCCCCCCTACCCCGGCGAGCATGTACCCGAACGAGATGACTGGCTTGATCCATCGCGTGTAGGGAAACACCCAGGCGGCTATAAGCGGGACAAGCCCGAAGAAGGCGCCCATGGACGTCGGGAGGTTGGCGACCGTCTTGGACGCGCCGGCGGTGTCGCACAGGGCAGCGTGCATCAGACCGACGTAGGTGACCGGCGCGACCAGATAACAGATCGACACGATCAGCGCATAGCACAGGCCGTTGCGGGTTTGCTGCCGGTCGGTGAGCGTCTCGGCCGGATGGGGTGGCCGTCGTGCATCCTTCAGCGTAGGTGTGCCCTGCGGCGGTCGGTCGGACATGTACGCTCCGGAAGCCGTTCGGCCGACACGCGGGTTCACAACAGCATGAAGGCCTCGGGCAGGAACTCGATCACGTCGACGGCCGTCAGCGAGACCTCACCGAGCTCCTCCGCGGCCAGATCGCCGGCCAGACCGTGCAGATGGACGCCCAGGACGGCCGCGTCCAATGCTGACATCCCTTGGCCGATCAACGCGGCGATCAGGCCGGTCAATACGTCGCCCGTTCCCCCGCTGGCCATGCCCGGGTTTCCGGTGCGATTGACGAATACTCGGTCGCCGTCGGTGACGACCGTGCCGGCGCCCTTGAGCACCACGACGGTGCCCGTCAGGCGGGCCAGGGCGACCGCGGACGCCTGACGGTCCTCGGGGTCGAGCTTCAGGCCCGCGCCGGCCATCAGTCGCCGCATCTCACCGGGATGGGGCGTCAGGACGATCGGCCCGACGGCACGGCGCCACCAGTCACCAGCGGCCGCCAGGTTGTTCAGGCCGTCAGCGTCGACGACCTTGGGCTTGTCCGGCAGCGCCAACAGCCCGACCACGACCTTGGCAACGCCCGGTCCCTGGCCCATCCCCGGGCCGATGGCGAGGACATCGTGCTCGTCGGCCAACCGCCGCAGCAGGCCGGTCGCACGGGCCGAGATCACCCCGTCGCTCATCGAGGGCAGCGGGACGCTGGTTGCGCACGGCGCCAGCCCTGCCGTCGCCTGCTGGGTGAGGTCGGGGCAGGCGATCTTGACCAGGCCCGCGCCGCCGCGGAGCGCGGCGTTGGCAGCCAACGCCGGCGCACCGACCATGCCGATGCTGCCACCAACGACCAAGACCCGTCCGAAGTCGCCCTTGTGGGCGTCACGCGAACGCGCCGGCAGCTTGGGAATCGATCGGATCGACTTGAGTCGCTTGGCCATTCTGCAAATGCCTGCTCGTGTCGAGGGCGTCGGGTCCGGCGCACGAATCAGAGCCGCGACCGTCAGGGAGCGGTCTAAGAGAATACG
>CAYOGX010000977.1:0-2549 GCA_964403235.1 uncultured Planctomycetales bacterium
TTCGGCTGTGACAGACCCTCGCGTTGGGAGAATGTCTTCTTCATTGCCATTGCTCGCTCCCGTGGGATCTAGGGCAGACTGTTCCTCCCGGAGAGCCCTTCTTGGGCCACTGGCTGCGAAACCAGCCATCGTTGGCAATGAGGGGTCCTGCAGGCGTGCGGCGCAGCCACGCAGACCTCCGCCGGGTCCAACATCTGAAGCAGTCGGTCTGCGATCTCGGCCGGTGGGTCTTCGGGGAGTTGGTCCATAATGGGGATTATACGTCGCCACACGTTGCCGACCAACAGTCGGCCCGAGGCCAACCTACGACGTACGGCACCTGTCGATCAAGGTTTCTGCGACGTGCTTGCCCAGGGCGCGGCACCGCGCCAGGGCGTCGTCGTTGGGGACGTATTGGACGTCGAGGCCGTCGTGCACGAGCTCGACCTTCATCTGGCGGAGGATCTCGCTGATCTGCCCGACGGCCCGCGAACCCCAGCCGTAGGAGCCGAAGGCCGCGCCGATCAGGTGCTTCGGGCTCAACCCCTTCAGGTAGGTCAGGACGTCGGCCACCGTCGGGAACATCTGGCCGTTCATCGTCGGCGAGCCGACCAACAGCGCGCCGGCCTCGAGGACCTCGGTGGCGACGTCGCTGCGATGGCTCGCGCCCAGCGGCATGAGCTTGACGCTGACCCCGCCCGATGTGAGGCCCTCCGTGATGGCCCGCGCCATCTTGGCCGTGCTGCCCCACATCGTGTCGTACACCACCACCGCCTTGGCCGTCGGGGTCTGATCGACCCATCGCTGGTACAGCTCGATCATCCTGCCCGGGTCGCGGCGATGGATCGGTCCGTGATCGGGCGCGATGATGCCGACGTCGAGCTTGCTGACCGCCGGCAGGACCTTGGCCACCCGCGCGCCGAACGGCATGATGATGTTGGCGTAGTACCTGGCCGCCTCGTATTCGACCCCATCGGCGCTCAGCTCGTCGGCGAACCGCTCGGTCGAGGCCAGGTGGATGCCGAACCCGTCCTGCGAGAAGAGCAGACGCTCGTCCGCCAGATACGTCATCATGCTGTCGGGCCAGTGGAGCATGCGGGTCTCGATGAACGTCAGCGCCGCGTCACCCAGGCTGAGCGTCTGGCCGTCCTGGACGGCCTCGACGCGCCCGGCCAGGGCCGGGAAATGGCGCGACAGCGCCTCGACACCCTTGCTCGACGCAAGCACGCGCTCGGGCTGGGTGATATCGATCAGCGCCGGCAGGCAGCCGGAGTGGTCCATCTCCGAGTGGTTCGAGACGATGACGTCAATCTGGCCCGGATCGATGACCGAGGCGATGCGACTGAGCAGCTCGTTCTTGAAGCGTGCCCTGACGGTGTCGATGAGCACGACCTTGTTGGCCATCACAAGATAGGCGTTGTAGGTCGAGCCGCGCGGGGTCTCGTAGCCGTGGAAATCGCGGAGCGACCAGTCGATCGCGCCAACCCAGTAGACGCGATCGGTGACCTTGGCCGCCTCGAACACCTCGCTCATCGATCGATCCCCTTGGCGGACGTCGCCGGCGTCAGGTCCCCGTGCAACGACACCCCATCCGAGCCGCGACCGTAAGGGAGCGGTCCACACGCACTAAAGGCGGCCCGGATCAACCGCTTCCTAACGGGCGCGGCTCGGATTTAGTAACTGTCCGCGGTCAGTTGGACCTTGCCGCTGAACACACGATAGACCCAGGCGGTGTAGATCAGGACCAGCGGCATGCCGATCAGCGCGACGATGAGCATGACCTTCAGCGTCAGCGGCGAGGACGAGGCGTTCATGATGGTCAGGCTCAGCTCGGGATCGTTCAGGGCCGGCACGACGTTCGGGAAGATCCCGGTTCCGCACATGGCCATCAGCCCCGCGATGGACAGGGCCGACCAGACGAAGGCCGGACCCGCCTGGCCCTTCCTGGTCAGGACACCCGTTACGACGATGGCGACCAAGGCGATCACCGGGACCACCCACAGGAACGGCATGGCCTTGCAGTTCGCCAGCAGTTGCGGCTGGGTGATCATCGTGGCGACGACGGCGACGATGAACAGGGCCAGATAGGCCGTCCACGCCTTGCCGGCCCAGCCCCTAGCGCGTTTGGCCAGCTCGCCCTCGGTCTTGAGGACGATGTAGGTCGCACCGTGCGTGGCGAACATGGCCAGCCCCAGCAGGCCGATCAGCAGCGCGTATGGATTCAGCAGGCCGAAAAACGTCCCGGCGAAATCCTTGCTCTCGCTCAGCGGCAGCCCCCGGAGGATGTTCCCCATCGCCACGCCGAACAGCAACGCCGGCAGGATACTGCCGACCGCGAAGGCCACGTCCCACGTCTTGCGCCAACCCGGCGACGGCATCTTGCTGCGGAACTCCAGTGACACCGCCCGGAAGATCAGCGCGAACAGCACCAGCATCAGCGCGAGGTACAGTCCGCTGAAGACCGTTGCGTAGACGTGCGGGAACGCGGCGAAGATCGCACCCCCGGCGGTCAGCAGCCACACCTCGTTGCCGTCCCACACCGGGCCGATCGCGTTGAGGAGCGTTCGTCG
>CAYOGX010000978.1:0-2548 GCA_964403235.1 uncultured Planctomycetales bacterium
CGGACGCGGTCAGCGTCCGGTGATTTTTTGCGTGGACGTGATCCCCGGGGTTGAACCCCGGGCCCCGTAGCCCCCAAAAAGATCCAAGAACACGCCCTTTTCGCTGGAATCATGAGCGCCTGTCCAGTATCATACCCTAGCTCGGTTTCCGGCAGGCGCACTGCGGAAGAAGTTCGGCAACAGATTGGGCAAAAAGAACAGGAGGTGCGGGATGAGAAGGTCGGTCGGTTGGCTGCTGGTCGGGGCGGTTCTGGCGGTTGTGTTCGTGGGTGTCGTGGCTCAGGCCAATGCCCGGGATGCGTCGGCACTGTCTGGGCCCGAGATGGACGGCGTCATGGGCGTGGTCCGGGCGGATCTGTACGGCATTTCCGAAGACGCGGAGGGACGCACGGCCGGCACGCAGGGCATGCGCGTCCTTTTCCCGGAATCGGGCGGGCTCCGCCTGGAACCGGCCACCGGCGATGCCGCCTGGTTCCTGCAGCTCACGCCCGAGGCGTTTGGGTTCGAGCCGGCGTTGATCCGGCTGCCGGATGCGGCAGGAACCCGCGTGCACGCGAACCGGATGGAGACGCGATGGGAAGGCGGATTCACGGAGTGGTTCATCAACGACGAACGCGGGGTGGAGCATGGATTCACGGTCGAAGAGCCGGTCCGCGCGCGGTCGTCCGACACCCTGGCCGTGGACCAGGCCGTGGCCAGTGACGCCGATGTCTCTCTGAGCGAAGACGGCACGGCGTTGATCGTGCGGGCCGCGGATGGTCGGGAAGTAATGCGGTACGGCGGGCTGGTGGTGCGCGACGCCACCGGGCGGCTGCTGCCTTCCGGGTTTCGGCTGACGCCGGATGCCGCGTCGCTGCGGATCGCGGTGAACGTCGAAGGCGCGGTCTTCCCGATCGAGATCGACCCGCTCGCCTCGTCTTCGAACTGGAGCTATGACGGTGAGAACGCGGGCGATGAGCTCGGCATGTGCATCAGCGGCATCGGCGACGTCAACGGTGACGGGTACGAAGACGTCATGGTCGGGGCGGGCGGCTATCACAGTGCCGGTAAGCGAGGCAGAGCGTATGCCTTCCACGGAAGCGCCACGGGCCTGCAGGCTGTCGCGGCCTGGACCAATACCGGTGAGGCCTCGGATAGCTGGTACGGTTGCACCATCAGCGAAGGAGGCGACATCAATGGGGACGGCTACAGCGATGTGCTCGTGGGCGCCTACTTCTATGACGACGGCGCGAATACGGACGCGGGGAGGGTCTATTGCTACACCGGCGGAGTTGCGGGTCTTTCAGCGACAGCGGTGTGGACGAAGACCGGCGCGATTAACGATTGCATGGGAGTCGGCGCATGTCTGGCCGACGTGAACGGGGACGGATACGCCGATGCGATCGTGGGAGCATACGGGGCAAAGGACTCGGCGAATAAGCCCGGAACGGCCTATTTGTACCTGGGCAGTCCGACCGGCCTGTCTAACAGCCCGAGCTGGACCAAGACAGGTGAGAACAACGGCGACCGGTTCGGCAGTCGCATCGTCGCAGGCGATGTGAATGGGGACGGGTACGCCGATGTGCTCATATCCGCTGTGAGTTGGCCGACGGATGATTACAAAGGGAAAGTCTATCTCCACCTGGGCTGCTCGACCGGTCTCGAGTCGGCCGTGACCAGTTCCATGTGGGGAGAGAACAATACAGACCTCTTTGGGGTCGGGACTTCGCTCGGCGATGTAGACGGTGACGGCTATGCCGATGCCCTGGTGGGCGCGATGTACTGCCCGGCGCCATTGGGGTGGGGAAATCCGGGGCCGGGTCGGGCCTATCTCTTCCTCGGTTCCCCCTCCGGCTTGTCCGGGTCATCGAGTTGGACAGATGACGGCGAAGCCAATAACGAGCTTTATGGATACTCGGTCAAGATCGCGCGCGACATTGATGGGGACGGCTATCCCGAACTCGTGGTCGGGTCGCGTTTCTACGGAGTGAACGACCAAGGAAAGGTCTATATATACCTGGGCAGTCTGAGCGGCGCCGGTGCCAATCCCATGTGGACGCGGGACGGCGAGGTCAACGTGACTGGTGAGGGCTTGGGGTACAGCGTGAACAGCGCCGACGTGAACGGCGACGGCTTTGCCGACCTGTTGACGGGCGGGAACACGTACAACAGCAGCCACGGCCGCGCACGCGTCTTTCACGGCGGCGCGTTGAACCTGTCTTCGATCGCCGAATCAACCGTACAGGGCGAGCACAACAACGATTCTTTCGGGCAGTCCGTGGCCATGGCGGGCGACGTGAACGCCGACGGGTTCAGCGATGTGATCGTGGGTGCTTACTACTACACGAATTTTCTCTACAGGGGCAAAGTCTACCTGCATCTGGGAACGGAAACGGGGCTCTATTCGGCCGCTGCCACGACGGTGGAGGGCGCGGCCAACGGCGATGACTTCGGGGTCTGGGTCGGACCCGCCGGCGACGTGAA
Source organism: uncultured Planctomycetales bacterium (assembly GCA_964403235.1). Classification (GTDB taxonomy): domain Bacteria; phylum Planctomycetota; class Phycisphaerae; order UBA1845; family JAFGLZ01; genus JAFGLZ01. The sequence goes on from CAYOGX010000978.1 coordinate 2,464, forward strand.
CCGGGACGGTTACGCGGACGTACTGGTGGGGGCGAAGCGCTACGATACGCCTTCGCCCGGCACCGAAACCGGCACGGTGTACCTG
>CAYOGX010000979.1:0-2545 GCA_964403235.1 uncultured Planctomycetales bacterium
GGCCGGATCGTCGTTCTCGCCAGCGATCTGCCCGTCGGCGGGGACGGCCTGGCAGAGGGGATCGCATCGGTGCCCGAACATCTTGCCGCCGTGCTGCGCGAGGCCGGGTTCGACGTCACATTGATCGACTGCCGGTCGTTCTCAGACCAAGGGATATTGGATCGGCGGCACTTCGATTTGCTGATCCTGCCCTATGGGCCGAGTTTTCCGGTGGCCGCCGCGGACAATCTGCGGCGCTTTCTCCGCGCGGGCGGCAAGTTCATCAGCGTCGGCGGATACGCCTTCGACCACCTGCTGACCCGGACCGAACGGGGCTGGCAGGCCTACAAACCCAAGCCACCCGAGGGTCCGCAGGACGTTCGATGGCGGTTTGACGTTCCGGCCGACGAGGTCCGCCCCCACGGCCTGTTGACGTTCAGCGGATGGATGCGGACGCACCGCGTGCTCGGCCAGCATTTTGCCTTCATGACCATCTATCAATACGACGCGAACGGCAAGCTGCTCGAGTTCAAGGACGTCGCCCAGGTCACGGGCACCACGCCGTGGCGGCAATACACCCATCGTTTTCGTGTGAACCATCTCGCCGCGCGTGTCACGCTCTACGCGGGGATGTGGGTGTGTGCCGGTCAGGCCTGGTTCGACCAGATCAAGCTGACCGACGCGGGCGGCAAGGTTCTCGTCGACGCGGCCGTGGTGCCGGGTGCGGACGTAGACACGCTCCGACCCAGGCACTGGTACCGGCCCGACAAGACGCTGTGTACGATTAATTCGTCCGTCCGTCACGGCGGCCAGGCCAGTCTTCAGGCCCGGCTGAATTACGCGCATCGCGAGGAACGCGTCAACACCCGTCGCGGTAAACCCGGGGACGGCCTGGTCATCGAGCCCACGCAGATCGGCGTGTTCGACCCGGACTATCGTATCCGCCGGGCACGGACGGTCAGGGCAGCCCCGGACCAGCACATCTTCGACGAGGGTTGGTCGATCGATTCATCGTCGGGGGTTCGTCCTATCCGCGGCTACGCCGCCAGCGGCATGCTGGGCACCAACGCGGCACGGTGGCGGACGCTGGTCAATACCTACGACACCTACGGACGGTTGCGTGGCGCGGCTGGTGCGATCATGCATCACTATGCCGGGACGTGGAAGGGCTCGTCGTGGGCGTTTTTCGGGCTGACCAGCCACGACGTGTTCGCCCCCGGCCGGCCCGGTGGGGACGTGACTCTGGTTCGGTTGGCCGATCACCTCATCCGCGACGTCTACCTCGTCTCCGCGCTCGGCGACAAGGCCTGCTATCGGCAGGGCGAGCGCGCGCGTGCGACCGTCACCGTCTATAACGGCGGTCGACAACGGGCCGACGTGACGGTCCGAACGTCGATCCTGGCCGAGGGGCAGGCAACGCCGGTGTACCAGCAGACCGACACGACAGCCGTTGAGCCCGGTGCCCGGGGGCAGGTGACTGTCGAATGGTCGCCCGGGCGTTACCACCACGACTTCTATCGCATACGGGCTGAGTTGAGCCTGTCCTCGGCGCCGCAGGACCGCATCGACGTCATCGAAGGCGGGTTCGTCGTCCGCGATGACCGCGTCCTTGCCGCCGGGCCGAAACTCACCGTTCGCGACAACTACCTGCACGTCGACGGCCGGGGGATCTTCATGTTCGGCACCGACGACTGGAGCTACGTCTTCAATGCCGCCCGCGAGACGCCGCTCCAGTGGCGGCGCGACATGGAGAAGCGCCGCGACTTCGGCGTGACGATCTACGAGAACCTCCAGGTCGGCCTGCCGGCCTCACCGGCCGCGCAAGTCAGGTTCTTCAATCAGGTCCAGGGGCTGGTGCAACTGTCCCAGCGGTTCCGGCAGGTCTATTTCCCCTGCCTGTTGTGTGGTTACGACATCGCCGTCGACGACGCGACGCTTCGCAAGCACGCCGATTTCGCCGGCGCGTTCGCCAAGCAGTTCGCGAACATACCGGGCCTGATCTACTACCTGAACGGCGATCTGCGCTGCCGGATCACCGAGGCCGTCCAGCCGCAGCTCAACCAGTTCATCCGCGGCCGATACGCCAGCGACAAGGATTTGCAGGCGGCGTGGGGCGCGGCGGATCTGCGGATCGGCCAGTTGCCGGCCGAGGAGTATCCCGAAACCAACGCTCCGTGGGCGGACGTGCGGGCCTACGACGTCAACCTGTTCCGCGCCCACCTGATCCGCCGCTGGCACGACGCCCCGATTGACGCCATCCGCCGGCACGACACGGTTCATCCCACCACGTCGGAGTTCTACTCGTTGCCCTCCGCCGGCGTCGACGTGCCGGCGGCGATCGGTCGGCTGGACCTGAGCAACATCGGCTACTTCAACGAGCCGATCGAAGACATCCGCCGGTTTCCGAGCGTGGTCAAGTACAGTGACCTCCGCAGCCGGGGCAAGCCGTTCGGTCCCGGCGAGTACGGCGTCAAGACGCATCCCGCCTGGTCCGTCCCGGCCGCGTACGGCTATCACAAGGCCCGCACACGCGCCCAGGCGATCGATCTGTTCCTGGCCGTCGCCC
>CAYOGX010000980.1:0-2535 GCA_964403235.1 uncultured Planctomycetales bacterium
TTGACAGACCTAACACGAAACGAGCTCGTCGAGTTTATCGTCGGTATGCTGACGCACGCACAGGGGGGGGGCTAGGTGAGATTCGAGAAGATCGGCCTGCACATCATCAAGGGCTGGAAGGGCGAGATCGGCCAGCCGCCGCTCGTTGTGCTCTATAACTGCGATGCGGCCTACTATCACCAGGTGCGCGCCGAGGTTGGCGACGACTGCGTCATCTGTTTCCGGCCACTATTTGAGGGCAGCTGGGGATATGATAGCCTTACGCCTATGAAGCACCCGAATACGGTATTCCAGCTAGTCAATGAACCAGCGCCGACGGCGGCGTTGTTGCACAAGACGCTATTCCATATGGGCGTGCTGCACGATCTCGGTCTGCATGCTGCCATCCTATGCCCATCTGTCGGCCAGTTCGATCCCAAGGCGTGGCCCATGTTCCAGCCCGCGCTCGACGCTATGGAGCCGGGCGACTATGTGGGCGTGCACGAGTACTGGGGAACATCCCCACACACGAGCACCTGGCACACCACACGCTGGCGGCATGTCCCAGAGCTCGAGGGCGTGCCGCTGCTTGTGCTGGAGACAGGCCGCGACTATGTGCCGGATGAGAAAATCCCGCGCGAAAAGTGGGGTCACAGCGGCTGGCGCGCGGGCGGGATCTCGGTCGGCGAGTATCTGGCCGAGATCGAGCAGTATGACGAGATGCTCCGCCGGTGGCCCAACGCGCGCGGCGCGGCGCTCTACACCAACGGTGCAGCGAACGACCCCAAGTGGACGGCCTACGACTGCAACAAGATCTGGCCGCACATCCTCTACAACATGGTCAAGCCTGAGCCGCCTGTGATCGTGCCGCCGGTCAAGCCGGAGCTGTGGCCCTTGCGCGGTAACTGGCATATCACGCAGGGGTTCGGCGCGAATCCCGGCTACTATGCGCCGATGCTCGGGCACAACGGCATCGATATGGTCAGTGATCAGCCCGAGGTCTGGAGCATGAGCGACGGCTGGCTGTACCGCTGCTCTGATCCGTGTGGATACGGCTTGTACGCCTATGTGGTGGGTGGCGGCCAGGCCTGGGCGTATGCGCATCTGGCCGAGTGCCGCGAGGGCGGGCCGATCAAGGCCGGTGACTATGTGGGACTGATCGGCTACTCTGGCAAGTGCCTGCCCATGGGCAAGGCCGGATGGCATCTACACTGCGGGCTGCGATATGTGCATTCAGACGGCGTGCCGTCTGATCTGGGCAACGGCTATCGAGGCTACGTCGATTGGACGAAGGAGACGCATGACTAAGTTGCCGATGTACGAGCCGGAGCGCCAGTGTCCAAGGTGCGGGGCTGAGTTCGGGGCGCCCGATGGCAGTGTGTTACCGTGGTGGTACTGCAATCTGTGCGGATATGAGCTCGGGACGCGCTGCCTAGACGCCGCCGAGGCCGAGGCTCCGCTGGAAGCGCCAGCAGATGATGGTCCGCCAGCATACGACGTATTATTGGTGATTGCGGAGCGACTCCTGGACATCAGCGAGGCCCTAGCTGATCTTGCTGTTGAGCTGGTTGATCTGGCGGGGAAGGTACAGAGCCCCGACGCCGGCCCAGCTCTCGACGCGCTGGCGGAGGCGGCGTCGGCGGACGGCGAGCGCTGCCGAAAGCATGCTCGCCATGGCTGACCGCTGGCTGACGACGCGGGAGATTGCTGAGCTATATGGCGTGACGCGGCAAACCACATCCAGCAGGTTGCGCCGGGTGACGTCGCGGAAGGTACGCCGAAAAGAGACGGGCATCTCGACGCTAGAGTACCCGGCTGACGAGGCCATCACGGCGATGGACGCGGCGGAGGAGCGCAAGCGGACGGGGATGAAGCTGTACCGGCGCTGTGACAAACGGCCGGCGTGCACGCGCTGTGGCATCGTTCTGGTCGAGGCCGAGGCGATGTGGGGCCCCGGCGATGAGCGGTACTGCCATGTGTGCAGGGAGGAACTGAGGGCGGGGCACGTGGTGGCGTACTGGGAAAGCCTGAGAGAGGAGGTGGCGTGAGGGGGTACTTCGGGATCGGCGTCTATCATCCCAAGCACGAGGTGAACATCGGCACACTGTGGCGTCACGCGATGGGCCTGGGCGCAGCGTTCATCTTCACCATCGGGGAGCGCTATCATCGCCAGGCCGCTGACACGCCGAAAACGTGGAAGCATCGCCCGCTGTTCCACTTTGCGACGTGGGAGGACTTTGTCGAGCACCAGCCATACGACTGCCCGTTGGTGTGCGTGGAGCTGGCCGAGACGGCACACGAGCTGCCGGCGTTCACGCATCCGGAGCGGTGCGTCTACCTGCTAGGCGCAGAAGATCACGGGCTACCGGAGTGCATCATGGCTGGGCACGCGGTGGTCACGATACCGGGCGGGCTATGCTACAACGTGGCCACGGCAGGGACGATGGTGATGTACGACCGCTGGCTGAAAAGAGAGATGGCGTGATCCTAAACGGCGATGCACGGCGCCTCCCGTTGGTGGACGTGGCACAGCCTGCGCAGCCTCGCTGCCGGGCT
>CAYOGX010000981.1:0-2531 GCA_964403235.1 uncultured Planctomycetales bacterium
CCTGCCTCCGGGGATGATCGGGCGTGTTCGGTCTGCCGACATCCTGCTCATCGTCGTCAGCCTGGCCAGCGAGACGTTGCTGGACGACCTGGAGACGTGCCTGGAGCTGATGACCGATCGGGACATGGCCCCGACGACGGATCCCGATCCAGAAATCCCCGAGGACCCCGACGCACCTGACCCCGTGCGGACGTTGGTGGCGTGCACACACGGGGATGTGGACGGGGCCACCGACGAATTCGAGGCCCTCATCGATCTGTATGGGGATCGGTTGGAGCTGCATCGAGTCTCGTCCGTCACCGGCGAGGGGCTGAAGGAACTGGCTGGAAGGCTGTTCGAGCTGCTGTACGTGGTCCGCGTCTACGCCAAGCCGCCGGGCAAGCCGGTGGACTACAAGGCCCCGTTCATCGTGCCCAAGGGGAGCACGGCCCACGATCTGGCGATCGTGATCCACCGGGAACTCGGGCAACAGCTGAAATCGACGCGGGTCTGGGGCGAGGCGGTCCACGACGGCCAAAACGTCCATCACGACTACGAGCTGCACGACAAGGACGCCGTCGAGCTGCACATGTAGCCCGACCGACTGTCCCCTTCTGCCACGGGGCACAAGGGCAAACGGTCCAGTCATGGGGACCAACGAGGCGTCCTCGCAGCAACGGAGCCCCCGCGCATGAAAGATCGGGCCGAAATCAGGACCGCGTTGACCGGACCCGTGGCCTCGGTGCTCACGCCCTTCGATCGAGACGGGAATATCGACTTTCCGTCATTACGCCGCTTCATCGACTTCGTCATCGACGGCGGCAGCAAGACGATCCTGCTGACGTACGGGGATAGCCTGTTCTCGGTTTTGACGGACGAGGAGGTGGCAGAGGTGACCAGCGTCGTAGCCGAGCACACGCGCAGCCGCGCGCTCGTCGTCGCCGCCGACAGGCAATGGGCGACGCCCAAGGAAGTCGAGTTCGCCCGGTTCGCCCGCGAGGCCGGGGCGGACGTCCTGATGGTCCTGCCGCCGGACTGGGCTGAATCCTGTACGGTCGGTACGGCCGTCGCCCACTATGCCGCCGTTGCCAATGAGGTCCCCGTGATGGTCGTCACGAACTACTTCATATTCCGGTCAGACGAGTTCGGCCTGGACGTCTTGGAGACGCTGGCCGACCGCGTCCCCGGCGTGGTGGCCGTCAAAGACGACGTGTGCGGTGAGTTCGCCCGGAGGATGGGCCTGGCCGTCCACGATCGGCTCGCCCTCATCTCCGGCGGGCAGAAACAGAACCACATGAACGCCCTGTTCTATGGGTGCGACGGGTACCTGTCTACGTTCATCAAGTTCAAGCCGTCGATCGCCAACGCGTATTGGGACGCCATCCGTTCGGAGGACTACCAGCGCGCCCGCGAGATCATCCGCACGGTCGACATCCCGTTCTTCGACTTCATCCGCTCGTTTGCGGGCGGCTTTAACGCGGCGTTGCATGGCACGCTCGAACTGTTCGGCGTCATCAAGCGGTGGCGGAGGCCGCCCTACTACAGCCTGAGCGACGAGGAGGTCGAGAGACTGGCCGACTACTACCGGGGCGCGAAGCTGCTGTAGCGGCGGCGCAGATCACACGCCGACCTGTATGTAGGAGACCATGATGAGCAAGACGAGCCGCCGTGCGTTCTTGCATCAGTCCGGTCTGGGCGCCGGGGCGGCGTGGCTGGCGTCGCGCGACGGCGCCGCCCTGGGCGAGACCAGCGAGCCACGCCGGCTGAATCCCTGGCGTCTCGAACCAATGGACCTGCGTCGGTTCGTGCGTCTCGGCGTCGAGCACATCTACCGGGGCGCCATCGACCGCCGACGCGGATGCCTGCCGTACGTCCGCTTCAACCTGACCGACCCGCCGACCTGGGGCAGACACGAGCACTGGGGCTCGCCGCACATGGTCGGGCGGTTTCTCGACGCGCTGGCGTTGTGCGCCGACATCATCGACGTCCCCCCCGACGACGAGGCCGTCGACGGCCTGGGCAAGCTGCTGCACGACTGTCTGGCCGACCCGTCGGGCCTGCCGTTCGACACGTTCCCCGATCCGCAGGGCAGGCGATCGGGCAACATGCATCATTGTCGCGAGGTCTTGCTGGCGCTCGTGGGGACGGCGTCGTGGCGCGGGTGTGAGCGATCGCTAACGTTGGCGCGGAGCCTCGTTCGAACGATGGAACGCGCCACGCGCGAGACCGGCGCGTACCCGTCGCACATGCTCTACGAACACGGCTGGGGCAAGCCCGAGCCGGGATGGATCAACTACACGACCGGTCGGGCCGTCACCGCCCTGCTCGCCTACCATCAAGCCACGAAGGATGAGCTTGCCGTCAAGCTGGCCAAACGCTTCGCCGACGACAACATCGCCAAGACGTTCACGCCCGCGGGCGAGTTGACCAAACTGGCCGGCACGCATCTGCACTCGACCGAAGGGACGATGGCGGCGATCCTCTATTTGGGTGCGCTAACGGGCGAGAAACGATATCTCGAGATCGGCCAACGGCTCTACGATGTCGGGCTC
>CAYOGX010000982.1:0-2522 GCA_964403235.1 uncultured Planctomycetales bacterium
CACCGGCGCGTTTCAGGCGAGCGTGCGCCACGGCTACGACGCGCTGGAGCCCGGCCAACTCGTGGAATACGACGGGATCGTGCTGAACAACACCTCGAACTGGAAGATCTCCGCCAACCAGAAGCAGGCCCTGATCGGCTACGTGCGCGCAGGCGGTGGGCTGATGGCGATCCACGGTGCCACGTGGAACTTCCACGATTGGCCGGAAGGGCAGGAGATGCTCGGCGGGCACCTGGCGGGGCATCCCTGGCACGACACGGGCACCTGGGCGGTCAAGATCGACGAGCCGGACCATCCCTTGTGCCGGGGCTTCCACGGAAAAGGATTCTGGATCAACGACGAGATCTACATGTTCGGCAAGGAGTGCTCTCGCGACAGGCTTCGCGTGCTGGTCAGCCTCGACATGACCAAGGAGGTCAACCGGGTCGAAGGCCGGCGCGAGGACGACGACCACGCGATTTCGTGGATTCACCGGTACGGCAAGGGGCGCGTGTTCTATTGCTCGTTGGGCAACAACATCGTGGTGTTCCAGAAGCCGGAGGTCCTGGCGCATTACCTCGACGGAATCCAATGGATACTGGGCGATCTGCCGGCCGACGCCGCGCCAAGCTCCAAGCTCGACGTGAGGCCGAGTCCGGCCCTCGCTCCCGAGAAGTGAGGGCTGGCCGAACGTCTCAACACGAAAGGCACGACATGATGACACGACGACCACGAGTCACCCGACGCCGGTTCCTGGGCACCACGATGGCGACCGCCGGCGGGCTATGGCTGCCCGGCGCGGCCCGGCGCAGCGCCGCTGCCGACGCGCCTGCCGCGGGCGTCGCCTCGACGGACGACTTCTGGTACCGCCCGCAGCCGCCCGGACCGTTCATCGACACGCAGCGCGACAACAAGGCCTTCGGCTACACCGACGGCAAGGTGCTGCTCTCCGAAGACAACGGCCGCACCTGGCCGCACGTCGCCGCGTTTCCCGACGCCCGCCACGTCGTGTTCAGTTGCATTTTGAACAACGGAAACATCCTGTTCAGCGCGATGGCCAAGCTGTACCTCAGCACGGACAACCTCAAAACGTACCGGCAGATCACGGTCAAGGACATCGACGGCAGCGACTACATCCCGCACACGCCCAAGAACCCCCAGCGGCCGGGCTGGTACTTCCACGCCATAGCCGGCGTCAACACGTTTGACGTGAAGGGGCGGGAAATGCTGGTGTGGGGCAACTACTGCAACGTGATCGACGGCGCGACGCCGGTCAACATCTACTACTCGACCGACGGCGGGCAGACCGTCAAGATCGCGTATTCCTTCGGACAGAACCCCTACAACCGCGACAACGGCTCCGGGGGCGGCGGCCGAGAGGGCACGCCGCTGGGCAACCCCGACAACCCGGTCATCTGCCGCCACGTGCACGACGTCACCTACAACCCGGCCGAAGACGCCTTCTACGCCTGCACCGGCGACTTCGATCGCCCCGAGGGGCACGAGTGCCACTGGCTTCGCGGCACCTACGACGCGGACAAGGACCGGTGGCACTGGAAGGTCATCGTCTCCGACGCCATGAACTCGCGGTACAAGTGCGGCGGCATCAACTTCGTCGACGGGCAAGTCTACTGGATCAGCGACTCGAACGGCCCCAAGCCCTACGACCGGGGCGTCTTCCGGTGCGATCCGGCCGACATCACCCATCCCGAGAAGCACACGCGCCTGTTCAACCCGGGCGTCGAGTCCGGCAACATGATCATCCAGGACGGCGTGATCCTGGCCTCGCACTGCGCGCCCGCCTCGCCGATGGCCACGGGATTCATCATTTCCCGGGACCTGGGCAAGACCTGGGCACAGTACGATCTCAAGGAGTTCGGCCGGCGCTCCCCCTGCCGCTTCAACCGGAAGAACAGCGAGGGCTGGTTCCGGGTGGACCTGCGATCGGGCTGGGTCACGCCCGCCGGGGTGATGTTCATCAAGCCGAAGGAAGCAGCTATGGGGAAGACACGCGCTGAACGGTGACCTCCGCAGCTACTCCCTGTATGCCCGAATCTCAAACACACGCGCCGACTTGTCGCCATTGGTGGCAAGGATCGTCAGGCGCAGCTTCTCGGTCGAGACCGCCTCGAACCGATGGACGCGGTGCCGCATCCAGTTGCCCTTGATCTCGACCACCGGCTGCCACGCCCGACCGTCGTGAGCCGATACGACGTAGTCGCGCACGCACTCCCGGGGTCGGGCGGCCGTGGGAAGGCGTGGTCCGAGGTCGGTGTCGAACGTGAGCCGGACGGAGCTCACCTCGGTGGGTTTGCCGAAATCCAGCTCGATCCACTGCGGCAGGGGTTCCTCCGGATCGGACGCCCACAGGTTGGTCTTGCCGGCCCAGATACGGGTCCGTCCGTTGATGACGTTTTCCGCGCGAACGGTTGTCGGCGTTCGGAGGCAGGGCGTCGTGAGGAACGTGTAGTACTGCCCTTCATGCTGGTTCCATTTGCCCGACGAGGCCGAGCCGTATGCCCGGGACGATTGCGGCGGCCCCG
>CAYOGX010000983.1:0-2513 GCA_964403235.1 uncultured Planctomycetales bacterium
CGGCGACGAGGTCGTCATCGAGCCAAACACGTACACCGGCAACGGCAACCGCGATTTGGACTACGGCGGCAAGGCTATCACCGTTCGCAGCACCGATCCGAACGATCCCAACGTCGTCGCCGCGACGATCATCGACTGCGAGGCGAGCGAGCCAGACCGACACCGGGGCTTCTACTTTCACACCGCCGAGGACGCGAATTCCGTCGTGGCCGGTATCACCATCATCAACGGATGGGAGGGCTCCGGCGGCGGGATCTGTTGCGAAGACAGCAGTCCGACCATCGCCAACTGCACCATACGCGATTGCGGCGCCTTCGGCGGGGGAGGGATCCGCTGCTGGCGCCTCTACATAGCCACCGCCCCGATCATTGTGAACTGCACGATCACCGGGAACGCCGCCGATTTCGACGGCGGCGGGATCGAGTGCTACATCGGCAGCGCCCCGATAATCATCAACTGCACGATCACCACAAACACAGCCGTCTACAGCGGCGGCGGGATCGAATGCTACTCCGGTAGCTCCGCGGCGATCATCAACAGCACCATCAGTGGGAACCGCGCCGATGCTGGCGACGGCGGCGGGATCCACTGTTGGTACGATGTGGGCGCGATTGTCGCGAACAGCATCATCAGCGACAACGCCGCTGGAGAGAATGGCGGCGGGACATCCTGTGCGTTCCTCAGCCATCCGGTCCTGACGAACTGTACGTTCAGCGGCAACCACGCCGGCATGGCCGGCGGGGCGCTCTATTGCGAGATGTGGAGCGAGGCGACGTTGACGAACTGCATCGTGTATGGGAACACGGCCTCTGACAACGGGGATGAAATCGCACTGACAGATCAGACGGTCCCCTCGACGCTGACCCTCTCGTACTGCGATGTCCCGAGCGGACCGAACGACGTGCATGTTGATCCGAACTGTACGCTGAATTGGGGCAGCGGCAACATCGACGCCGACCCGCTCTTCGCCGATCCGAACGGGGCGGACGGTGACCCCAACACCTGGCAAGACAACGACTACCACCTATCGCCCAACTCGCCCTGCGCCGACACAGGCGATCCGTATGGCTATTACGCCGATCGGACGGACATCGACGGCCAGCCGCGGGTCATGGGCAAGCAGGTCGATATGGGTTCCGACGAACTCCCGCTCGTGGTTCACAACATCACGCAAGACATCTACTACGTCACCATCCAGGGCGCGATTGACGAGGCCATGAACGGGGACGAGATCGTCCTCAGTCCATGGACGTTCACGGGCGACGGCAACCGCGACCTGGACTTCGGCGGCAAGGGTATCACCGTGCGCAGTACCGATCCCAACGATCCCAACGTCGTCGCCGCGACGGTCATCGACTCTGAGGGAACGGGTGCGGATCAACACACTGGCTTCTGGTTCAGCAGCGGTGAGGGCCCCAGCGCCGTCGTGGCCGGTCTGACCATCACCGGCGGGTACACCTCTGCCGGCGGCGGTATCATCTGCGAGAACAGCAGCCCGACTATCACCCACTGTGTCGTGACCGGAAACTACGCGAACCAGTACGGCGGGGGTGTCTACTGTGACTATGGCAGTGCGACCCTCACCTTCTGCACCATCACCGAGAACAGCGCCGCTTACGGCGGCGGCATCTATTGCATGTATCCCAACGCGACGATCTCGAACTGCACGCTCACCGGGAACCTGGCCTTTTACCATGGGGGCGGGATCCGATGTATGCATAGCGGCGGAACGATCGCCAACACCACGATCTGCCGAAACGCGGCGGTGGGGGACGGTGGCGGCATCGCCTGTTACGACAGTGACCCGGCGATCACCAACTGTACGATTAGCGGCAACACCAGCGACGGGATCTACTGCATAAGCGGCAACACGCCGGCGGTCACGAATTGTATCGTCTGGGACAACAGCCGGGCGGAGATATCGGGCACGACCACCGTGTCCTACAGCGACGTCGAAGGCGGCATATCAGGTGAAGGGAATATCGACCAAGATCCGCTCTTCGTCGATCCGAACGGCCCCGACGGCGATCCTGACACGTGGCACGACAACGACTATCACCTGTCCCTCAACTCGCCCTGCATCAATGTCGGCGATCCGAACGGCGACTACACCGACCAGGCCGACATCGACGGCCAGGCGCGGGTCATGGGCGAGCGGGTGGATATGGGCTCCGACGAGTTCCCGGTCATGGTCCACAACGTCACGCAAGACACGTGGTACAAGACCATCCAGGCCGCCATCGACGACGCCAACGACGCCGATGAGATCGTTCTTGGGCCGTGGACGTTTACCGGCGAGGGCAACCGTGACCTCGCGGACCCGACCGGCGTGGGGATCACGATTCGCAGCACCGATCCCAACGACCCCGACGTGGTCGCCGCCACGATCATCAAGTGCCACGACGACGATGATCCCATCGACCCCAACGATCCCGACTATGAAGCACACCGGGGGTTCTGGCTTAATAACAGCAGCGGCGCGAATTGCGTCCTAGCCGGCCTGACCATCACCA
>CAYOGX010000984.1:0-2507 GCA_964403235.1 uncultured Planctomycetales bacterium
GTTGATGACGAACTTCGGCATCGTGTAGCGGGCGCGGTACGAATAGGGGTCGACCAGCGCCATCAGGGCAGCCAGCTCCGACGTACCGAACCAGCCCATGATGTCCATGTCGACGTAATCATTGATGGCCGGCGCCCAGTAACCGTAGGCGGCGATGTGGTGGGTCATCGATTCTTCAACATTCAGCACGTCGATGACGATCGGGGCGATGGCGATGACGCGGGGGTCGACGGCGGCGGTCGTCCAGGTGGTCCAGCCGCGCTTCGATCCGCCGGCCACCACGTACTCATCGACCGTGATCGACCCGCCCGTCGGGGTCGTGCAGAACTCGGTGGTCGCGTCCATCGCGCGGACGACCGCCTTGGTCATGGGCAGCCGCGCGGGCCACAGCTCGTCGCCCGTCCGCAGGAACTTGTCCCACGTATAGGCGATCAGCTCGTCTTCCGTCCGACCGCTCGCGATGTAGCGAGGGTCGGTCTCATCGGCGAACTTGATCCGCTGGTTCGGGATCATTTTCACCTCAACGACCACCGTGTTCGTGGTCGTGGCTACCGTCGCCAGATCTGAATCGACCGACGTCGGAATCGACCCCCCGTTGCTGCCGCCGCCGATGAACATCAACGCCTTGGTGCTGCCAACCGTGGTCGGCTTGATGACCTTCACCCAATGCTGCCACAACTCCCGATCCACCTCGTTCGGCTCGTCCCGCCAGACCTGGGACTTCATGTCCAGGATGTAGCCCTTGTACCCCGAGCCGTTGATGGTATTGACCCTGGTCCAGGTGTAGTTCGGGTCGGGCGCGGCCACGTAGGCGTCGAGCGCGGTGGCGTCGTTGGGCGTGTCCAGCTCGATATGGACGTACCCCTGGTTGGTGGCGCGGTCGAGCCCGTTCGCGTACGCGACCCAGCACTCGCCGTCCGTTGCGTCATAGATGATGCTCAGCAGCGTGCCGCTCACGCCGACGATCTGCGCGATCTCGATCGACCGCGTCGAGTCGATGTTCCCGTATCGCGCGTTGATCGCGTTGTAGAACGTGTCGTTGCCGCCGCCATCGTGCCGCCGCCAGTACACGACGTCGTCGAAGGAGGTGTGGAACGGCGTGGGGCTGACACACGGGTGGGGGTTGACCGATTGGTTGTCCGCGTAGATGTCGCAGCGCGTGTTGCTGGTCAACAGCAGTCTGCCGGTGATCTCTGCGCCGTCCGGGCCGCTGATGCCGTAGTAGTAGTTGTTGGTTCGCGTGGCGTTCTGGATTCGGGTGAGCGCCTCGGACAACGTCGTGTCGTGATAGGCCATCTCCCGAAACAGGAGCGGGAAGGGGACGCCGTTCAGCGTCTCGGGATCGCAGAAGTAGCCCATGATCTGGCTCTGCGCGATGCCGTTCTCGCTGATCCCGCCGCCGGACATACCAATCGAGCCCGCGAACCCTATCATGGCGTGCACGTACCCGTCGTCGGGGTCGTAGATGACCACCACGGGGTAGTTCTGCACACCCGCGCCCATTTCCCAATCGAGGTTGCGCAACTGGTACAGATGCCCGTCGGCCGTTGCGTTGCCCCAGGCGGCGAACAACGAGCAGCCAAGCTCAGACATATCGGGAAGGAGCTGCATCTTCTGCAGCTCCCTGAACGTGACCTCCGGATGCCCCGAGTCCGCGCATCCGTCGGCCATGCCCTGGAGCTCCTGGTCGTAGGCCGCCGTGTCGAAGTAGTTGGGATCCCACATGGCCGCGATGGCCGCGTCGTATTGCGCCTCTGGGATCGGAAACGCAGCCGACAGACTCGCCAAACACGCGGCGATCTCGTCGGCCACCAACCGGCCGTACCAGTAGCCCATCTGGTATCGTGTGCCGCCGACCTTGACGAGCGTGATCTCGTCCGTGCCACTCCCTACGGTCTGGACGGTGCCATACCCGGCCGCGAGGGCTTCAGTGCCGCCCAACACACCGACCAACAGCACGACGCACAACATGGCCGCCCGGGACGCACCCTCCCCCGCCTTCACTTCCCTTCGCTTTGGCATCTTCCACTTCCTTTCTTCGTAGGTTTGACGTGCTTGTAGAGCCTACTCATACACTACCCAACCCCAAGCGCCAGGTCAACTCGACGCCAGCGATTCCGGCGGAGAAGATCGTTGGTGCCGTTGTGCTTGGGTACGCGCACCGACCGACGAGGCCGTCATCAAGTCTGGCTCCGTCCAGGAATGTAGGTCCGCCCTGCAGACCCGACGTCGCGAGCTGTCCGTGCAGGAGCGGGCGTTGCGGAGGCCCGGTGGCGTTGGTACCTTGGCTCCGCGCGACACCCCCAAGGCCCTACGCTGGCGCGCTGGTCGGGGCATCTTGCGAACGGACGGGTGCTGGACGGACCGGTCCAGAGAACCTGGCGAGGATCGGGCGGATGGATTCCCGCGAACGGTTGCTGACGGCCATTGACGGCGGCGAGCCGGACCACGTGCCGCTGGTGTGTCGGGTCTTCGTCTTCGCGCCGCCGCCGAAGCTGCAATGGACG
>CAYOGX010000985.1:0-2499 GCA_964403235.1 uncultured Planctomycetales bacterium
GAGATCGGCTTCAATGATCGACAGCCCAAACCCGGCGAACCGCTGACCGTCGGCATGGTCGATCTGAAGGACAACCACCGCTACCTCCCGCTCGACAAGACGCTGGCGTGGTGCTGGCAGCAGGGCACCATGCTCCAGTGGGTCGGCACCGCGCCGGATCGCGAGATCATCTACAACGCCTACGAGGACGACCGTTACCTCTCCATCATCCGCGACGTGCACAACGGCAAGACGCGTGGGCTGCCGCGGCCCATCTACGCGATCAGCAACGACGGCACCCAGGCGGTCTCGCTCGACTTCGACCGGGTGGCGCGGCTCCGGCCGGGCTACGGCTACGTCGCCGGTCCGGAGACGTACAAGGACGTTCCCGCACCGGACAAGGCCGGCGCCTATTGGATGGACCTCAAGACCGGTGAGAACAAGTTGATCATCTCGATCGGCTACGCGGCCGCCAACAAGGCCGACGCCCGGTTCAAGAACGCCCACCACTGGTTCAACCACATGCAGTTCAACCCGTCGGGCACGCGGCTCCTGTTCCTACACCGATGGCGTCAGCCCAAGCGCAGCTGGTACACCCGACTGTACACGGCCAAGCCCGACGGCACTGACGTCCGACTGATCACCGATACGGGCATGGTCTCGCACTTCGACTGGCGCGACGACAAGACGATCCTGGCCTGGGCCCGCAAGGACGCCAAGACGAGCCGCTTCTTCCTGATCGATGCGCTGACAGGCCATATGACCGTCGTCGGCGAGGGCGTGCTGGTCCGCGACGGCCACTGCTCTTACTCACCCGACCGCAAGTGGATCCTCAACGACACCTACCCGCGCGGCAAGAAGCGCCTCCAGACGCTGATGCTCTACCACCCGTCTGACAACAAGCGGGTCGACGTCGGGAAGTTTCACCTGCCGGCGAAGCTCAAGGGCCCGTTCCGCGTGGACCTGCACCCCCGCTGGAACCGCGACGGCACACAGGTCTGCTTCGACTCGGCCCACGAGCCGCCGACCCGGCAGGTGTACGTCGTCGATGTGGGGCATATCACGAAGGCGTAGCAAGTTTGGTCGTGTGCCGCCTCGATCCGAGCCGCGACCGTAAGGGAGCGGTTGACGCCGGTCCGCTCCCTGACGGTCGCGGCTCGGATGGGCTGTCTATTCGCCTATCGGGGGACCCACCCACCACACGCCGTTCGATAGGATGTCGGTGTTCTTCTTGCCGGGCCCGCCGGCCGTGTAGATCAGGCCTGGGACGCTTACGCGGTTGTGGCCCGTAGGGCGCTCCAGGCTCGGCAGCCAATGCGTGCAGGTCGGATCGGGCGTCGACGCCATCGTGGCCGTGAAGTGCTTGCCCCCGTCGGTCGATTCGAGCCACACGATCTCCTTGCGGGTGTCCCCCCACCCTGCGGGCCTGGTGTCCGTGCCCGGCTTGAACGGCACGGCCTCCAGCACGACGAAGATCCATCCGCCGGCCCCGAATGTCATCCCGCCCGTCATCGACACACACCAGTCCGGCAGCGTCCTGGTGACGTCGGCCAACAGCGGGCGTTTTCGCCATTGGCCAGACTTGTCGGGCGTCGCGATCCATGCCTCCGACGGCTGGCGCGCCGACTCGCTGTACAACACGTGCGGCGTGCCGGCCGCGTCGACGGCGATCGACCCGCACCGGAACCCGCCCTCTTGCTTGGTGCGGTCGCTGGGGATGATGCTGATCGTCTTGGACGTGCCGGGCAGTTCGACGCGGCCGCCGTCAGCGCGTTCCCAGGTCCGGCCGAAATCCCGACTCCGCAGGTACCGCACCGGGTACGACCGGCCCGGCTTGCCGCCGTACATCCGCGCGGACAGATGCAGCGTGCGGTGGTCCGGGCCCCAGGCCAGCGCCTCCTGGAAATGGGCGTAGTTGGGCTCATCCGCGCGGAGGATGGCCGTCGGGCGCTGCCAATCGCCGTCGGGCTTCTTCGTGTACAGGTTCACGACCCACGGCTTGCCCTTGCGGTTGCTCTCGCGGCAGGTCAGGTACAGCGTATCGTCCGGGCCGACCATCAGCGTCGGATACGTGCACCGCTGGCCGAACCGGATCTCCCGGTCCCATTGTGACGCGTCGTTGGGTCGGCTCGACCGGCGGTATCGAAACGGGTGGTGGTGGGGGTAGTAGACGATGTGCAGATGGCCTTTGCTGTCGACCGCCAGCGCCGGTCCGCCGTGGTTGTCGTGCGCCTCGCCGACCGTATACGTGGGCGACCACGTGCCCGTGGCGCGGTCGAGCGTTCGCACGCGGATGCGAAACCCCTCGGCCACCGAATCGATCCAGGCCACATGCGTCTTGCCGTCGACGGTGACGATCTTGTTGGCCTCGGCGTAGCCAGTGGCCCGACCGCAGCCGTTCTTCGACAGCAGGAAACGGGTTCTCGGTTTGGCCTGCGCCGCTGACGCCACCGAGGCGCCGACGCCCAGGCCGGCCGCGCCGGCCGCCAAATCCCTCAGAAACTCGCGTCGCCTCATGAT
>CAYOGX010000986.1:0-2499 GCA_964403235.1 uncultured Planctomycetales bacterium
GCTGTGGATTACCAATCCGTCGGCCAGGCAGAAATTCTCGTTCGTCGGATCGACGGGAAAATAACTCGGCCGGGTCGGGGCATAACTCAGCGCAAACCGTTGCGTCTCGCCAACCTGAAGCACGATGTCGTCGCCCGGATCATCCGTCAACGGAGGGTCGGTGGTCACGCTGGGGGCACTGACCTGAATCTCCTGGAGCGTAAGAGGTGCGTAGCCGTCGTTGGTCACGTCGATATACTGCCGGACGTCGGCGTAATTCGGCCGGACCAGCGG
Organism: uncultured Planctomycetales bacterium; assembly: GCA_964403235.1. Classification (GTDB taxonomy): domain Bacteria; phylum Planctomycetota; class Phycisphaerae; order UBA1845; family JAFGLZ01; genus JAFGLZ01. The sequence continues at coordinate 274 of CAYOGX010000986.1, forward strand.
GCTATCGGCTGCTGCCAAGGGCCGATAGGTTGTCAGGTCGGTGCTGAACTGAATACTGGCGTCGTCGGCCGGGCCGGAGCTGTCGAGAACGCCGATCTCGGGACCCACGATCCGCACCCGGTAGTCTTCCACCTCGCCGTCGGAGGCCGGACCGTCCGGGGCCAGTCCGCCGGCCGTACTGATGCGGAATCGGGCAAACGTATAACCGACCGGCGAACCCGGTGGCACGATGACGGAGATTGCGTGAACCCCGTCGCCCAAGGAGCCGGCGAAAACCTGCTCGGCCGGATGCTGCCAGGTGCCGTTGCCGTCGAGATCGATCCAGGCCTCCAGCACGCCGCCCCCGCCGCTAACTTCAACGGTGATATCGGTCGGCACGCCCAAGGGAAGCAACGGGACCTGGGCGCCGTTTTCGTCGTCGGCCGAGGCGTGGTCGCCGTCGGCGGTGGGAGTGGGTTGGCCGTCGAACTCAGCGTCCGGTGCGTCGTTGATGTCGCCCAGCCAGGGGCCGCCGATCACGTGGCTGGCGCCGCCGTGGGCCCAGAGCGTGGGATACGTCGGGTCCGGTGCGTCGCCGAAATCGAGCAGCTCGCGATTGCCGAAATCGACTTCCTCGCTGGTCTGGTCGGAGGAAACGACGACCGCGTGCGTGTCGGGCTGCCAGGCCCCAAGGTTGCGGGTGACGAAGACGTCGCTGAAACCGTTCGTATCGCCCAACACGAGGTTCGTAGCCGTGGACGGGAAGGCCACGTAGCGGCCGTTGGCACTGATCGAAGGATAGGTACTGCTGCCCGACGCTTGCGAGCCGTCCGAAGCGAGGCTCGTCCGCTCGATGGTGTCGGACTGCCGGTCGTACACAAAGACGTCTGCGGCCGAATTCGTGTCGTCCGGCACTAGGTTCGTGGCATCCGAGCGGAAGGTCACGTAGCGGCCGTCGGCGCTCATCGAGTGCTCGAGGCTCGGGCCGTCCGCCTCCGAGCCGTCCCAGGCAAGGCTCACCCGCTCTATGCTGTTGGCCTGGCGATCCCGAACGAAGACGTCGGGCTGTGAGTTCGCGTCGCCGGACACCAGGTTGGAAGCGTGCGAAATAAACGCGACGTATCGCCCCTCGGCGCTGATCGAGGGCACTTTGTACCGGTGATCGCTGCTGTTCGCATCGCCTTCCGAACCCTCCCATGCCAGGCTTGCCCGTTCGATCGTGTCGGTTTGCCGGTCGTAGACGAAGACGTCCGCAAAACCGTTCGTGTCGTCCGGCACGAGGTTCGAGGCTGTCGACGTGAAGGCAACGTACCGGCCGTCGGCGCTGATGGCCGGCGAATCGCTTGTCTCATTGCCTTGCTCGCCGTCCGAGCTCAGGCTTACACGCTCGATCGTGTCGGTCTGTCGGTCGTAGACGAAGATGTCGCTGTGCCCGTTGGTATCACCCGGCACGAGGTCCGAAGCTTGGGACACAAAGGCGACATACCGTCCGTCGGCACTGATCGAAGGCAGGCTACTGTAGTCCGATGCTTGCGAGCCGTCGGAGGCAAGGCTCACCCGCTCGATCACGTCGGTTTGATTGTCGTAGACGAAGACGTCGGCGTTGCCATTGGTATCGTCGGGCACAAGGTCGGAAGCATCGGAATAGAAGGCGACGTAGCGGCCGTCGGCGCTGATCGAGTGCTCGAGGCTCGGGCCGTCCGCCTGCGAGCCGTCCCAGCCAAGGCTCACCCACTCGATCGTGTCGGTCTGCCGATCGTAGAGAAAAACATCCTGATATCCGTTCGTGTCGCCGGGCACGAGGTTGGACGCATCGGACATGAATGCCACGTAGCGGCCGTCGGCGCTGATCGCGGGGCAGTAAGTGCCCTCGTTGCTCTCCGAGCCGTCGGAGGCCAGACTGACACGTTCGATGGGCTCGGCCGCGGGAAGCTGGATCGGGATGCCGTCGCCGGCCAGGGCCGACAACCCTCCGGTGCCCCCCAGCGGGAAGCTGTCCAGAACGTCGCCCGTTTCCGGGTCGATGACGTATGCGAGTGCGGGCGAACCATAGCCGGCCGCGATCAACTGGCCGTCGAGATAGGCCAGGCCCCGGTCGAGCGAGCCTGCCCACGGTTCCAGCGTTCGGACGACGTCGCCCGTGGCCGGATCGATCGCGAAGATTTCGCCCCAATCGTTGCTGTCGAACAGCAGGCCCAGGTCGTCCGCGCCGGTCAGGCCACGCAAGAGATCGGCCGCTACGTCGAG
>CAYOGX010000987.1:0-2496 GCA_964403235.1 uncultured Planctomycetales bacterium
CGGGCGCTGGCCGAGGCCCGCGGAAGGCTGCTAGCCTTCACCGACGACGACGTCGAGGTCGATGCCCGTTGGCTGGCCGAAATCATGCACGCGCGGCATCGATGGCCCTCGGCAAGCTACCTGGCCGGGCGGATCGTGCCGGCCTATGAACCGCCCAAGCCGGACTGGCTCACCGAGACGTGCGAATCGCTGTTGGCGGGTGTGGTGATCCGGTTCTCGCCGTCGCGGGGTGCCGGGACGCTGTCGCCGCAGGACCCACGACCCATGGGGGCGAACCTGGCCTTCGACGCGCACGCCCTGCGGGCCCTTGGCGGGTTCCGAACCGACCTGGGACGCAACGGGACCTCGCTCGTGGGCGGCGAGGAGGCCGCCGTCCTGGCCGAACTGGAGCGCACCGGGCACCACGGCGTCTATGTCCCCGACGCCGTCGTCCACCATCACACGCCGCCCGATCGGCTGCGACACGGGTTCCTGCTGCGGCACCTGACCGCCGCTGGCGTGGCGGCCGTTCGAATGGGACACGGCCCGCTGCCCGGCAGGTGGGGGCCGCCGCGCTGGATCGTCCGTAAACTGGCCACGACGGGGTTGGCCTACCTGGCTGCCTGCCTGACCGGCCCACCCGAACGATGGGTCGACCGCATGCGAACCTTCTGCTTCTACCTGGGCGCGACCCGCGAGCTCCTGCGGACCGGCTCCCATCTACCACAGGCCGAACGGGTGAACGCCGTTCGGCCTCTGCCCGCGTCGATCTGATCCCCAACTGCGCAAAGCCCAATCGAAACGCATATCAGCCAGTTGATGCAGGCGGCATGGGACGCGAGCCGTTTCCACGCGCTCGGCGAGCCACCCACCACAGACACCCCAAGCCGACCAGTCCATGGATCAGCCCCAGCCAACTCGCCCAAGGGCGCTCGGTGAAGCCCGTCAGGTCGGGCGCGACGTGAACCCCCAGTCGAAGAAACGCCAACCCGATCAAGAGCAACACGGCCCCCGCGACGAGCCAACGCGGCCCCGTTCGGGGATGCCATAGCAGCGCGACCGCCGCGGCGATCAGGATCAGCTCGCGAACGAGCGGAAACACGGCCGCGCCGAAGGCGAGCGATCTCGGCACGTTCCGGAGCGTCCGCCAATCGACGCGGGTGCCCGTCGGCGTGCTGACGGCCGATTTCGGCCCCCCGGGCCTCATGAGCTCATCCTTGCCAACGGCCACCCACATGTGCCGGATGTCCGTGACCAGAGACGCCTTCTGTCCCAAGCGTCTCAGCAGCGAGGCCGCCAATACGGCGCGGCCGTCGCAGTCCTCGCGGCCTTTGTCCAACACTTCGGCCACGGTGGGGATGTAGACGGCCACGCCCCAGGTGTTCCAATCCCAATCGTAGGGGATGGTCTTGTGGACGAAGGCCTCGACGCGTTTCTGCACCTCTCGGGCGGACAGCCCGGCGGGCAGATCGGTCCGAAACCGACGGTCGAGCTCGGCCAGCGCGGGGGCGTTGGGCTCGATCAAGCCGTGGAGATGCCTCAGCCGATGGACCACACGCATCAGCAGGTGCGGTTTGGGATAGAGCACCAACAACACCACGACCAGGAACATCAGCAGCTTGACTGGCACGCGCAGGACTGGGCGGGTTTCGTTTAGATCCACCCACCATCGGGCAGCCGGGTGCTTCGGCCTGTCCATGGACCGGGTATCCGCCAAGGATGGGTTCCTTTCATCCCGCGCGGCCTTGTCGACACCGGGGGCCGCCTGCGCCGGCGGGACGCGAAGCAACCGACAGCATCCGACCGGGGGACACGAGGCCGCTTCCGGCCCCAGAATAGGCGAGGCTGACGTGGTTTGCGAGGTCCCACACCCGAGAATCGTCGAGATCCAACGACCCTGCGGGGGGGCTACTTGTCTTCGTAGAGGGTTCGTTCCCGGAACTGCTCAGCCCGGTCGATCAACGCCTCGCGCTCGGGAAGCGTGATGGGCTCGAGCGTGAAATCCAGGTGGTGCTTGTCGCGGATAGTGGCCGGCACGAGACACTCGGCGAAGAAATCGATCGGGGGGATCTGATACCACGGCTCTTGGACGCGCGCGTGGGTCTTGAGCGTCCGGTACCCCTTCTTGCGAACGATCACGTCGTAGTCGCCGTACCACGTGAAGTTCTGGGTGACGGGGCTGCGACCGACCTCCACGTCGTTGAGGTAGACCAAGGCCCCCTGGGGATCCGTGCTGATCGTCAACGTCCGTTCGACGCAGCCGACCAGGACGACCAGGACCAGGGCCACCAGTTCCCCGGGGACGGTACGAGTCTTCCGACGGTTCATGGGGCTGTCACCTCCGCAGGCACGACCGAGGGTGCCTCGATGTTCCGGCCTCCGGCTTCACGGGGTCAGGTCGACGATCTCCGCGTCCGGGCCTGCCGTGTTCAGAAGGGCCACGGTGCATCGGCCGTTGACCCAGCCGCAACACTCGCCGGGGTTGAGGTAGAAGACCCCCTCGCGGCCGGCGCAGAC
>CAYOGX010000988.1:0-2495 GCA_964403235.1 uncultured Planctomycetales bacterium
CGTTGTGCCCCCGCCGTACGAGGTCGCGTTGGCACCCGGCGGCGGGTTCAAGGTCACAGTGAAGGGGCAGACCTACTGCGTCGAATCCAGCTACTCGTATCCACACGGCGGCAAGAACCGGTTGCTTGCCGGCCCGCCCGACGGCAAGGGCGAGGGCGCCTGGAGGGTGGCGACGAAAAAACTGGACGCCAAGACCTATGACGTGACGGCCGGCGGGGCGTTCTATGCTATCGCCCGCTCGATCGAGTTGGGCCCGACACGCATCGTCGTCAAGGACACGATCCGAAACACCACGCGCGACGTCGTCGGCATCCTCCTGAGCAACCACGTCCACACCGCAGGGATCCATGGCCTCAAGGTCACGATGATGAGCAATCCCACCGTCTTCGTGGGCGCGGGCGATAACGGCGTCGGTCTGATCGCGCTGGACGATTTGTACCAGCTCCAGCAGCGGACCTTCCATTCCGATGGGTTGGCTCAAATCCGCACCGATCACTTCGGCCTGGACGCCGGCGCGTCGTACACGATCGAGTGGGCGGTCTATCCAACGGCGACGAACGACTACTTCGACTTCATCAACCAAGTCCGCAAGGACGAGGGCGTCAACCGGCGGGTCGAGGGCGCGTTCGCCTTCGTCGACCGCCGGACCCCGCCGTCGACCGAGCTGATCGAGTTGAAGAATCTGAAGTACACGAGCGTCGGCTGTTTGGGTCGGCCGCCGGACGATCCGACGGTCTCGCTCGAGGGCTGGGAGTTCACCGAGTATCCCAAGGAATCGGCCGCCCTGAAAAAGACGTTCGCCCAGACCAAGCGGATGCACCCCGGCGTCAAGGTGATGTTCCACGTCGCGCACGCCCTGTACGCGACCGACAAGCCCGACAAGCTGTTCGGGGATTCCCGGGCCATCGACGCCAACGGCCGGCAGTGCCACTACGGTCCGAACAAGCTCGACTACTACGGCCGATACTTCTCCAAGAAGCGCTTCGAGCAGGGATGGCGGTGGTGGCTGTTCTACCCGACGATGACCAACCGCTTCGGGGCAGCGATGATCAAGGCGACGGCGTTCATGCTCGACGAGCTCGGTGTGACGGGCGTATGGGCCGACGGGTTCTTCTCGGGCTACGTCCCTGGCGGGTACAGCTACGACGGCTGGGACGGACATTCGGTGACGATCGATCCCAAGACGAAGCTCGTCACGCGCAAGAAGATCTGCGTGCCGTACGCGGCGCTGCCGGTCCTCAGGAAGGCCACGCGGATGATTAGCGCCAAGGGCGGCGTGGTGGTCACGAACGGTCACCCCGGTCCGCGGTCGTTCTGGACCGAGGACATGATCACCAGCGCCGAGACCGGCGGGGGCGACCAGCGCCCGATCGGCGGGCTCCACCTCGGCCGGAGCGTAACGCCGCTGGGCCATCCCGGCGCGATCAAGAACCGACGCGACGTCTACCGCGACATCCTGACCAAGCTGGACTACGGCGCGCTCTACTTCTGGTACGGCGACAAGGACCTGATGACGCACAAGACCCTCGTCGAGCACATGTACCCGATCACGTTCGAGTCGATCCACGCGGGAGTAGTCCGCGGCAAGGAGCGGATCGTGACCCGGCGGTCCGGAGTCTACGGCTGGCACGGCGATCGGGCGCTGCACGTCGTCTATCTCTACGACGCCCGCGGCGCGCTGACGCGTAACGGCTTCGTCACCACCGCGGACGGCAACGGCGTGCGAACGGAAGTGGCGCTGAAACCGGATCAATCCGCGGCCGTCGTCCGCGTGCCCGTGACCTTAGTGGTGTCCGGGCCCGTCAACGTCCGCGTCGGGCGGTACGATCAGAACGGCCTGCGGATTTCGCTGAACGGCAAGGGGGCCGTTCGTGTCCGTCTCACCGACGGCGAGTTCCCCATGGGTGCGGGTCGGAAGGTCCGTGTGTCGGTCGGGCCCAAGACAACCACCGTCGCCGCGAACCAGGAGGGCCTGACGTTCGCGGTCAACCTGACCGGACCGGTCGATGTGACCGTCGGCCGATAGGCACGCATTCGTATCCGCAGGAAATCGCCCAACCGAGAACGGGACTACTTCGGCTCGGCGGCGAGTCGGGCGTTCAGGTCTCGCCAAGCGGCCACGGATCGCTTGAGGTTCTCGTGCTTGTCGCCTTTGACGTTGTAGCACTGGAGCCCGACCGGCCCGGCGTAGCCGAGCCGCTTCAGGGCCTTCAGCAGCGAGCCGACGTCGAACGAGCCGCGGTCGAGCGTCTGGATCAGCCGGTCCCATCCGCCCTTCGGCTCCGCGTCCGCCCCGTTGATGGTGACCTGAAACAGATGGGGCTGCGCCAGGCGCAACCGATCCATCATGGTCCCCGGCTTGTCGACCTTCAGCCAATGGCACAGATTGAACGTCACGCCCACGTTCTTCCGATCGACCTTCTTGGCCACGCGGACGGCGTCCTCGACGCACTCCATCCAGAACCAGGTGTGTGGGTAGAGGGCGATGCGGACTT
>CAYOGX010000989.1:0-2491 GCA_964403235.1 uncultured Planctomycetales bacterium
ATTTCGGGGCTGACGGGGCAGGGAGCGATTGTCGTCATTTCGACCACGCATTCCGATGCCACCCGCACAGATCGGCAAATCGCCACTTCCTGCCTCGGTCGTGACCGACGCGCGATAGCGAAGTGCATTTGGCGGCGGCGACCGACGCGCGTTGCGCGTCGCCCGAAAACGGGTGCCGGATTGCTCCCGGTCGGGCGATGGGCGAAATGGGCCCCCCGCCGACCGGTTGTCTGTTTCACTCCGATTACCTCGCTTCAGCAAGAGCTTCGCTCGGTTTCTCCTCAGGGTGTTGCAGAACGGCGGGCGCTCCGTCTTGAGGAATCGTAATGTTGTGGTGGATTTCGTTGGTGAGGAATCCCAGGGCCTTGGGCCGCCGAACTCCCAGCATGGCGACCACGTCATATAACTCTTGGATGCTGCCGTCGATTCGCAGCCAATGGACGGCGTCGCCGCTGCGCAAGTCGATCACTTGCAGACCGCAGCGCGCCTTCGCTTTTCGCTCGGCCAGATTGTCATCCAACGCCAAGCCTTGGAAGGACCCGTCGCGACGCGGCTTCGAGAGTCCGACGACCGCGTAGTCCCCGATAAAAGTGAGCCCGCGAGCAAAGCCCGGGCAGAACGTGACCCGCTCGAACTTACCCGTCGACTGATCTACATAACCGAGGTAGCCACTTCCAGAATCAAGCAACCACAGCTTGTCGCGGTAGATCCGCGGTGAGTGCGGCATGGAAAGGCCCTGGCAGACGATCGTGTTGCTGGCAACATCAATCACGCAGCCGCCATCGTGCCGACAATCGCGCCAGCCATCCGCAACGTCGCTTTGGCTACACGCCGTGACGTAGCGGACCGTTCCGTTCTCAGGAGCCAGGCCATTGAGGTGGCAGCGGTCTTCGGTGGCAAAGCGACTGACAAACGGCGGGCGCCAGAGGGGTTCGAGGCTGTAGCGTTCGCTGGTCGTTGCCAAACAGCTTCCCAGCGTACATACGAATACGAGCCGCCCTTCCGCATCGACCGTCATATCATGCACATCGACGTCCCCCGTCGTGTAGCCCACTTGCGGCACGAGAAGCCGGTCGTAGCCATCTTCGATCTGGACTTCACCCTGCACATTCTCCAGCCTCCACAGTTGGTAGCGTGAGGCGAGCCACAGCGTCTGGCCATTCGTCCACAGGCCCATGCAGCGGTCGAATCGTCGCTCGAAGATCGAGAGTCCTCCGTCCGGGCCTCGCCCAATCAGGAAGAGCTCCCCCGTCTGGTAAGTGCTGAAGGTAAGGCTGACGCTTTCTTGCTCAAGCCAACTTGCGAAATGTCGAGAACAACTGATTCTGAAATCCAGTTCCGCCCTCTGTGCATTCGACTCGATCAATTGAGTGTCTTCGGCCATCGTGCTCATTGCTAATCCCCGTCGTTGAAGCGAGTTGTACCGTCAGCAATCGGCCAGTCCTTGGCGGATTTGTGAGCCGCCGGCCGCAAGGCTTCGGGCATCGCGTGGCGGGCTGGATGCCCGGTGCCTCACGGCCCATGGCTCACAAGGCAATTGAATCAACTACTGGTGGCATTTGCCATCTGCTGCTTACCGATCACGTTACGTTGATGCCACCGTCAAAGACGTTGCCTCCCAGATCCTCGAACAGGTCATCCAGATCGTCGCCCAGGTCAACCTTGACTAGGTCAGCGAAGATGCTGTCTCGGATCTTCACCTTGTCGGCCTCACCGCCTGTCTTGATTCTGGTCTTTCCTGTCACGGAGATTTGCTGTAGGCGAACGCGATCGACACCGTCGCCTCCCTTGACGGTTAAGTCACCGTCGATCGCCACGGCACCGGTCTCTTTTTTGGCCCGGATGACTGTCCGGTTCTTTCCATCGCCGTTGTTGATCGTTACGTTGCCGCCCAAGCGGACCAGCGATTGGGCCGTACCGCCCTTGCCGCCGATTTTGACTTCGTCGTCGCCAAGCCCGCCGTTAAGCTTCACGTCTCCCGCAACGTGAACGACGGACTCTCCGCCACCGTAGTCGCTACGCCCTCCGTCGCCTCCGATGCGAGTCACATCGTCACCCTCGCCGCCGTTCATCGTCAAGTCGCCGGCAATCGTGACATTCGAATCTCCACCGTCGTAGTACTCACTGCTACCGCCGTCGCCGCCAATGCGGGTCACATCGGCGCCGGCGCCGTTCTTCACTTTGACATCTCCCTCGATGGCCACGACCGCGTCTCCGTAGTAGTAGTTGCCGTCACCACCGATCCGCGTCTCGTCGGCGCCGCCCCCATTGGCAACCTCTACGTCTCCGCTGATGGTCACCCGTGAGTCACCTTCGTAACCACCATCGCCGCCGATCGCCGTTACGTCGGCGCCGTTGCCATTCTTGACCTCGACGTCGCCATCGATATCCACATACGATGTTCCGTAATAGCCGCCATCCTGACCGATTATCGTGGTGTCGTCTCCGCCACCGTTCTTGATCGCCACATCGCCGTCGATCGCCAGCCTTG
>CAYOGX010000990.1:0-2491 GCA_964403235.1 uncultured Planctomycetales bacterium
TCCAGGCCGGCCGTGAGATCAGGGTCATGGTCAATACCGACCTTGTCGACGATGATTTTCGAACCACACCGCTGGACGACGGGATGTACAAGTGAGCCTGACCGGGCGAGATTTCTTCGTCGCCCGAGTGGGATCTCTTGATATCAGCGACCGCTGCGAGCCGCCGGGTTTATCCCGGCGCGGTGCGGTGGCGCGGGGACAAGCCCCGCGGCTCGCTTTCTCGACTCACTTGTCGAGAAAATCCTGCACCACGGTCACTTCGCGAATCTGGCGGCTGTCGGGCTCGAACACCCGAACCTTCACCTGAATCCCCCGCAACGGCACCGGGTAGGGCGGCGAGGTCTCCCGCTCGCTCGCGTCGTCCACAAGGCCGTAGCCGGGCTGGGTGTCGTCGGTGTCGTCATCAAACCCGTTCGTGCCTTCGTCCACCACGCCGTCCTGGTCCTGGTCTCCCAGGTCGGGATAATTCACCACGCCGTCGTCGTTCTTGTCGAAGTGACCATCGTGCTCGTAGTGGAGCGACCAGGTGTCGTAGACCGCGTCGAACCAGAAGCCGCGCGTGCCGGACCTGAAATCCCACGCCGGCCAATGCTCCGCGTTGTTGAATTCCTTCGCAAAAGGCTGCGTTCCGCGCAACCCGGAGCGCCACTCGCCCGGGCCGCTAAAGATCGTAGCATCAACGCCGCTGGAAGGACCGAGCAGACACATGTAGTTCAGGTCGACATACGCTCCGTAGCCAACGATGGGATTGCCGTCCTTCAACGCCTTGAGGTAGCCCGGGTCGCCAGGTACCAAGGCGTTGCCACCAAGGCTCACGATAGGCGCTCCCGGGTCCCACGCCTTCACGTCGAAGCCGATCACGTTGGTCAGGATCACGTCTTCGGCGACACGGGAGCCCATGAATCTGGTAAGTGTGCCGGTCTCGGGGTCGACTTCGTTCCACGGGTGTGGGTTCGACCAGGCGTCGAAGTCGCCGCGCGGGGTCAACGAGATACCGTATTGCAGAAGCCCCGGTCGCCATGCCCGCTTCTGATCCGATGAATAGGAACACTCCCGCAACGTGGGCATGCGAAGTTGCGACCAGAGCAGGGCCCTACTCGGGTTGAAGTTGCCCGCATTGCCTTGCGGGTCCCAGGGAAAGCCGTGCGGCGCATGGGGGTATTGCGGCGGCAACCTGTTAAGCGGGGAGTCCGTGCTAGGCCAGTCGGGCGTATGGGCGAATCGGTTTTCTCGCTTCGTCAGGTCGCCCAACGTGTTGGGAAACAGGTCGGTGAAAACAAAGGGGAGGAAGTAGCCTGAATCTAGCGTGTACTCCGCACGCACCGAGATATCATACTGCTCGTAGAAGGCTGTTTCTGCGGTGCCGTTGGTAAAATCGTATACGTCGATCTTGCCGTTCTGAGATGTGCCTTTGTCGACAGCCGCGAGCATCGCCGCCCGGCAGCCCGGCGCAACCAGCAGCACGCGGCGATAGAGCGTCCGTCCCCGGACGAACCAAATCACCTCGGCCACCTGCGATTCGATGGTTGTATTGCCGAAGCGGCCGACGAACGGATCTGACCGGCTGCGGGTAGTGAACATGAGGACGTCGTCGGTATCGGCCACCGTGGTATCGGGGAGGCGTTGGGTGGGATCGTCCGGATCGGGCCGAGTAGCCAAAAACCAGGGTGCCACGACCGGACCGATAGGACCCTCGATGTACTCGAAGTAACCCTCGTCGGCTTCGGGCCGCAACGGCGGAACGGTCGAGGCGGTGAGTCCCTCCAGATCGCGGTGCAATCGGGTAGTTGCCGCTCGCAGCCGGTCGGTCATCTCGAGCGTCGCCCGCGAATCGCTGATGCTCTCGCCCACCAGCCCAAAGATCGTGACCACCGCGCCCATCAAGATAAGCGTCAACGTGGTGGCCACCAGCATCTCGACCAGGGTAAACCCCCGGGGGCCGTCTGCCCGCAAGGTAGACCGAACGTTGATCAAAAAGAGGCCGGGCCGTCTCATGGCGTCTCTCCTACTAACGACATTCAACCTGCGCATCTTGCCCGAAACCGGCTGGCCCGTTGTCGAGAAACGGGGTCGGCCCAGAGATGGCCGTCGAGTCATCTTCCCCGTTCCATATCGCTCCTACTTTATTCGACTCGGAACCCATCGAATTGTCAACCACATTTCGGCCGACCGGGCGTCTTTGCAATGCCGATCGCGTCTTCTCTTCAATGCCGTACCCCCCGCTGGACCGGTTTGTCCACTTCCCTTTACCGTTTTCTAGCGCACCTGCGAGCCGCCGGGTTTATCCCGTCACTCCAATCGGGGCGCGCTTATTTGGCGCGCGGACAAGCCCCGCGGCTCGCTTGTCGACACTAAGCGGTATACGACGAAGGATGCACGGTCGGGTGCCGCTGGCGTCTCGCCAGTGCACGGGCAAGATGCCCACGGCACCCTGAGACCACCGTGCAAAGATCCTTCGATCGCGCTTAGCGCGTCGGACACGTGGCCACGT
>CAYOGX010000991.1:0-2489 GCA_964403235.1 uncultured Planctomycetales bacterium
GGCGACGTGCAAGTGCGGGGGTGGCGGGATCGAGCCGTTCGCGGCCATGGTCCTGTTGGTGCTCGGCTTGACCGTGGTGATCCGCCGCATGACGTAACCTCCAAGCGACGAGTCGAACGACGGTCAGTTCGTTGGGACCGGCCGTCGTTCTTCTTTGCGCGCGCCGGACGGTCCCAGCCGTCCTCGCAACCGGGCGCGAGCAAAGCCGCGGGCCGCTGGCATTGTCGGTGTGATCGTCCTATGATCTCCGGCCCGTAGCCTTTTCTTGCTGGATCCGGGACCATCGACTCGAGGAGAACGGACATGCGCAGAACGGTAGGGGTAGCGGTGATCGTCTTGGTGGCATGGTCGATCGTGGTCGGACCGACGGCGTCGGCCGCGGTGACGCTTCACGGCCTGTTCACCGACAACATGGTGCTTCAGCAGGGCAAGAAGACGCCTGTTTGGGGCACCGCCGACACGGGTGAGAAGGTCACGGTCCGGCTCGGCGGGCAGCAGGCCGGCACGACGGCCCAAAGCGGCAAGTGGCAAGTCTGGCTGAAGCCCATCCAGGCCGGCGGGCCGTTCGAGATGACGGTTCGCGGCCAGAACACCCTCACGCTCAAGAACGTGCTCGTCGGTGAGGTCTGGGTGTGCAGCGGGCAATCGAACATGGCCATGGACGTGTCGCGCTGCGCCGACGCCGAGCAGGTCATTGCAAGCTCGAAGGACCCCAAGATCCGGCTGTTCACCGTCGAACGCGCGACGTCGGACAAACCGCTGACCGACGTGAAGGGCGCGTGGGTCGAGTGCGGTCCGCAGACGGTGGGCGGCTTCTCGGGCGTGGCGTACTTCTTTGGGAGAGATCTCCAGGCGGCGCTGAAGGTGCCGGTCGGTCTGATCCACACCTCGTGGGGGGGCACGCCGGCCGAGGCATGGACGGATCGCCAGACGCTCGCGTCGCATCCGGACCTGAAGGTCATCCTCAGCAACTGGCAGCGCCATCTGAAGAACGTTTACCCCAAGCAACTGAAGACGTACCAGGCCAAGATGGAGAAATGGAAGCAAGCGGCCGCGAAGGCGAAGGCCGAGGGGAAGAAACCCCGCCGCAAGCCTCGGGCGCCCAGAGGTCCGAACAGCGCCCAACGGCCGTGCTGCCTCTACAACGCGATGATCCATCCGCTGTTGCCGTTCGCCATCCAGGGGGCCATCTGGTACCAGGGCGAATCCAACGCCAACCGGGCCTATCAGTATCGCACGCTGTTCCCGGCGATGATCCGAAACTGGCGACGCGTGTGGGGGCAGGGCGATTTTCCGTTCCTGTTCGTTCAGTTGGCGCCGTTCGTCGGACGGATGGACAAGCCGATCTGGCCGGAGCTGCGGGAGGCCCAGCTTCTGACCGCCCAAATGCTGCCCAACGCGGGCATGGCCGTTATCACCGACGTGGGCGATCGCACCGACATCCATCCGAAGCGCAAGGCCCCCGTCGGCGCCCGGCTGGCGCTGGCCGCTCGCGGGATCGCCTACGCCCAGAAGATCACCTACGCCGGGCCCGAATACGCCGGCATGACGGTCGAGGGCAACAAGATCGTCCTGCGCTTCAAGTACGTCGGCGCCGGCCTGACGACCAAGGCGGATGTGCCGAAGGGGTTCACCATCGCGGGCGAGGACGGCAAGTTCGTCCCCGCGCACGCGAAGATCCGCGGCGACACGGTCGTCGTCACCAGCGCGCAGGTAGACAAGCCGGTGGCCGTTCGGTTCGGTTGGGCCAATTTCCCGGAGGTCGACCTGTGGAACAAGGATGGCCTGCCAGCCACCCCGTTCCGGACGGATGATTTTCCGATGGTCACCAGGAAGTAGGGTGGGGGGCATGCGCTGCGAGGGCGGAATACCGCGCGCGTCCCGATGCGATGTACGATCCTTCTGACGCGTGGATGCGGGCGTCGATTCGCTGCTTCCCGTGGGGGATGGCCGCGCGAATACGCAGCAACTATAATCCATGGTTCGATCCGACGGCACGCGGTCCGACCTGCTTGGCGATCCGCAGAGCGGACGCCGGGTGACTCGGGCCAGATTTCCTGCGGGGCGGATCGCCGCCGGTGCCGCCTAGATACGTGGAGAAGGACATGACTCGATTCACCGAAGACCCGAGCGGACACACGGACACCGATGCCGTCCACTGCGGCGAGCATCGGTGGCTGGGTACCGTCACGACGCCGATCGCGTGCAGCAGCACGTTCGTCTTCAAGAACATGGCCGAGGTCCGCGCCTATGGGACGGGACAGGCATCCCACTACGAGTACGGCCGCTACGGGAACCCGACCCGTCAGGCAGCCGAGGCCAAGCTCGCCGCCCTGGAGGGGTCGGAGCGATGCCTGCTGTTCGACACCGGCATGAGCGCGGTGACCGGCACGATCCTGGCCTACTGCGACCAGGGCCACCACGTCGTCATCACGGACGACGCCTACAAGAAGACGCTGGTCTTCGTGGCCAAGGCCCTGCCCCGGTTC
>CAYOGX010000992.1:0-2488 GCA_964403235.1 uncultured Planctomycetales bacterium
CTACTCGCCAATCAGGCCGACCTCCAGGAACTGTGGCGGATCGAGGACTGGGCCTATCGCACCCACGACGGGTCGCTAAGCGACCTGCCACAACAACCGCGCGCCGCCATCTGGGACCGCGTCCGGAGCGAGCACGGCAACTGCAAAGGGCATCGCTGCGCCTATCACGACCGGTGCTTCTATCAACGCGCCCGCCGGCGGATGCTCCACGCCGATCTGCTCGTCGCCAACCACGCCCTGCTCCTGAGCGATCTGGCGCTCCGGCAAGACGGGGTCGGCATCCTGCCCGCGTGCGGCCTGGTCGTCATCGACGAGGCCCACACCTTCGAGGAGGCCGCCAGCACCCACTTCGGCACGTCCATCACCGACGGGCAGGTGCGATTTCTGCTCAATGCGCTCTACAACGAACGAACCGGCAAGGGCCTGCTGGAGGCCTGCGGCACCAAGGCCGCCATCGAGGCCGTCGAGGCCGCACGACGCACGACCAAAGGCTTCTTCACCGACCTACGGACCTGGCAGCACGAGCACGGCCTCGAGAACGGGCGGCTCAAGCAGCCTAATCCCATCCCCGATACCCTCACTCCCGCCCTGTCCGAGCTCAAGGAGCGATTGCGCTCCGCCCGCACCCGCGTCCCAGACGAGGACGACCGATTCGAGCTCCACAGCTACATGCAACGCGTCGGCGCCCTGTCCGACGCGGTCCGCGACCTGCTCAGCCAACGATGGCCCGACCACGTCTACTGGTTCGAGGAGACCCCCGGGCGATTCGCCACCGTCGCCGTCCACGCCCGCCCGATCCGCGTCGGTCCGCACCTGCGTGAGACCCTCTTCGGCCGGGCCGACAGCGTCGTCCTGACCAGCGCGACCCTCTGCATCGGCTCAGACGGCAGCTTCGATTTCATCCGCGAACGGCTCGGGCTGGACTCACCCGACGTCGACATGCTCGAGCTTGATTCCCCCTTCGACTACCGCCGGCAGGTCACCATCCACATCGAGGCCGCCATGCCCAGTCCGGCCGAGGGCGAGGCCTTCCAGTCCGCCGTCTGCCGCGCCATCGAGAAGTACATCCAAATGACCGAGGGCCGCGCCTTCGTCCTGTTCACCAGCTACCGAATGATGGACGAGGTCGCCGCCGAGCTGGAACCGTTCTTCGCCGACCGCGGCATCGAGCTGATGGTCCAGGGCCGATCCATGCCCCGAAGCCTCATGCTCGAACGCTTCCGAAAGAACGTCTCCAGCGTCATCTTCGGCACCGACAGCTTCTGGCAGGGCGTGGACGTGCCCGGCGAGGCCCTCAGCAACGTCATCATCGTCAAGCTGCCCTTCGCCGTCCCCGACCGGCCCATCATCCAGGCCCGGCTCGAGCAGATCCGCGAGGCCGGCGGCAAGCCCTTCATGGACTACCAGCTCCCCCAGGCCATCCTCAAGTTCAAACAGGGCTTCGGCCGCCTGGTCCGCTCCAAACAGGACCGAGGCATCGTCGTCACGCTCGACCCCAGAATCGTCCGCAAGCACTACGGCCGATCCTTCATCACCTCCCTACCCGAATGCCAAGTCGTCCAGCACGACGAACCGCCGTAGGGCCGGTCCTACCGATCGGCCGGTCCTCGGTTGCCCGTCAAGCCCGCACCGCCGCGCCTACTCGCCCGGCAACAGCGGCTTGGCGTGTTCGGACGCGGGGGCGCCGCCAATCGTCGCCACCAGTTGTGTCTGAAGATCTTCGACGGTCACCGGGGCGGCTGGCACCGCCAATATGAGTTCGTCGCGGTGGGGCGTCCACTGAACGCGATAGCCATTTTCGACCCGACGGACCTTCGGCTTGGGTGGCGATCGTCCGTCGCTGGTGGCGTCATGGAAGCTGATCGCGAACAGGCCGACGGCCTCGGTCAGCGTCGGCAGATGGAACGCCTTCTCGGGACCCTTGTGGAGATGCAGGACCAAGCTGACCCGGCGACGGCTTCTGTTGATTTCGGTCTCTGGCTTCTGACCGGCGAACGTACCGCCCAGATAGCGCAGCTCGATTCGCGTGCCCCGGTCTTTGATGACGAACGGCCGGTCCAGGTCGAATCGATCGGGCAGCTCGGCGTCTTCGAGGTGGCCGCCCAGCTCGAACTCGATCCGTAGGCTGCGCGTCTTGAGCGTCTTTCCGGGCAGGCGGTCCATGTCGATGAAGCGGTTGCCGTGATCGGTCACGAACGTCACAGCCACCAGGACGTCGCCGTGACGCTGGACGCTGGTGAACATGGCCGAGCAGAACCCGTGCCGGGCGTTTTTGCAGCGCATGGTCAGATAGGTCGGCTCGGACCGCGTGCCCCAGTGGGCCATCAGGTTCCGGTGCTGCTCCCAGAAGTCGCAGAAATTGACCGTGCCCAGCGCGAACCGCGGATGCAGATACGTCGTGCCGACGATCGGGATGGTAAACACCCGCCGACCCAGGTTGCCCTTGCCGTTCATCATCCGGTGGCCGGCCTTGAAAAAGACCTCCACC
>CAYOGX010000993.1:0-2488 GCA_964403235.1 uncultured Planctomycetales bacterium
TATCGGACTGTCGATCCGAGGGTTGCGGGTTCGAGTCCCGTCGGCCTCGCTTTTGAAGATCACTGGGTGGGCGCGGGGTACCGCCGTCCGCCGATTATCGCTAAGTCGTGCCGATTCAGTGGGTTAGAAACCAGGTCGAATCGGCACGTTTCTTTGCGCCCCGCCGGGGCTACGCGGGTCGTGGGGCCCTGGCGGGTCCGGCGGCGGCATCGCTGGATCAGGCCAAGCGGGTGTTCTGGGCCTACGCTCGGTCCGCGAGCCCTTGACGATACCCTCAGTCCTACAGGCGGGCCTCCAGGACGACGAGCTTGTAGACGCGCAGCCGCGGGATCGTGAACTGCACGGTGCCCGATTCGAGTCGTGCCGGCAGGGACACCTCGTCGTAGCCCGGGACCAGCGTGGTGACGCAGACGTCCTCCCATTCCGGCTCCGCGGGGAGCGTGATTACGAGGTTCTCGACCGGCTCGACGGTCTTGCCCCGCGGGTGGGGCAGCAGCGGCACGTTGTAGTTCACGGCGTGCAGGAGCACCGTGACCCGGTCGGCCTCGCGGCACTGGGATGCATTAAACCGCACGCCCATGGCCGCCCGGGGGTCGGCGAGTCGCAACTGTCGGCCCGTAGCTGCCTCCAGTCGCGGGGCCAACTCGCAGGGATCGAGGTAACGGTCCAGGCCGACCATTCGGTCCAGCTCGAAGACCAGCCCGGCGCTGCCCGACGGGACGTTGATGCTCGACTGGCTGTAGGTCGCGAACTGAAGCGCGTCTTCGCGACTCAGCCGGTACGGGCCGATCAGCGGATCGGGCGTGTCGGCCGCGATGCATCGCCCGTCCTCAGAGACCAGCAGGCCGGTGGCGACCGACCTGGCAGTCTCGAGCAGCGGCGCGAAGCCGGGCGTCGATCGCGGGCGCGTAAGCTCGTCATGGGTCCCCGACTCGCCCATCAGCACGACCGTCCCGCCCGACCGCGCAAAATCGAGAACGCTGCTGACCTGCGCATCCGACAGGTACCGCGCCGCCGGGACGATCAACGCCCGGTATGGCGCCAGCCCTTCGGGACACAACTGCCGTTCGGTGGCCAGGTCGAACAGGACGTGCTGGTCGGCGAGGTACCGGATCAGCCGCTGCACCCACGTTTGGTGTCGGTGGTTCTCCAGGATCAACTCGTCGAAGAGGCAGACGACGGCCACGCCCGCCAGCGGTTCGGCGCCCTCGAGCCGGTGGCCGTGCTGCGCCAGGAAGGCGGACCATTTCGCCCGCGCGTCGGGGAACCCCGTCCCGGGTTGGATGTAGGCGAGTCCGCCGAAGGCGACGTTCTGCGCGTTGCAGACCTCGACGGCGCCCTCGTGCATTCGGCCATACGGCAGGACGGCCGGCCTGACGCCGAGACCGAGGGCAAGCTTGTGTTGCAGGATGTGGTCCAGGTACAGCCCCGGCGCGACGCAGCCGGGCGCGTTGCCCTCCTCGAACATCATGAAATCCATGGCCGGCGCCCACAGGGCGACGATTTGGCCGATCTCCTCGCGGAACTCGGCCGCGTCCGGCTCCTCCATGTTGCCCCAGTTCGGGGTTACGAGGAACCCGTCGCGTTCCGCCTGGCCGGTTTGTTTGATCATCTGGAGATTGTCGCAGACGCTCTGCGCCCAGAAGCGTTTCGTCTCGGCCCACAGTAGCCGTTCGGCCGGTGTGGTCAGGCCCCACTGTGACAGATCCGGTACGCCGATGAGCCTTTCGAGTTGTTCGGGCGAGTACTGACGCTCCAGCCACAGCCGGTAGTCGTGCGCCCGGCCCCACAGCCACCCGTTGCCGCCCTCCTCGATACGGGCCTTATCGAGATCGGCGGTCCCCAGCCAACGCACCAGCGCCTCGTCGGTGAAGTGCTCGTACAGAAAATCCTTGAACGTCGGCGCCTCCTTGACCCACTCGAGCCGGCTGCCGACGTGGGCAAGCGACAGCGCTGTGACGTCGTCGGTCCCGAAGGCCTCGGCGAGTCGGGCGGGCGTATAGCGCTTGGTGAGATAGTCGCGGAACTTGCCCTGGCAGTATTCGCAGTAGCAGTTCAGAATGCAGTTGTCGACGAAGACGCCGTCGTAGCCGACGCGGGCGATTTGACGGACCACCATCCGCTGCCACATGTGGTAGTGGGGGTTGTTGCAGCAGGGCGCCCAGCGAGTCATGTCATGCGGCTCGAAGGCCTCGTGTCGCATCTCGTAGTTGAAGTGGGGCCGACCGTTGCGCTCGCGGGCCAGCCACTGCATCGGATCCGCCTCCGGGCGCGGACCGACGCCGAGGTCCGCGTAGTCGTCCCAGTGGTCGTAGAAGTCCCAGATGCCCAATCGCTTGTCGGGATGGCCCGCGAGCGTCTGGTTGCAGATGTAGGGGATGATGGTCTTGCAGCCGGCGTCCCGCAGCCGTCGCAGGAACCGCCGGATCTCTTCCGTGCGCGTCCGGGTTTGGGCCGGGGTCAGACGTCTGGGTCCGTCCTTGCCTGA
>CAYOGX010000994.1:0-2478 GCA_964403235.1 uncultured Planctomycetales bacterium
ACGTCAACACCACGGTGATCGGTGAGTTCCTCAAGACGGCCTTTTGGGGCAGGAAGGTCAGCACGTACCGGCAGTTCGACGACGAGTACGACATCACCGTCCGGTTACCGCCGTCGGCGCGGCGGCGAATCGAGGATATGTATCGTCTGCACGTGCCGAACCTGGCTGGTGACCCCGTGCCGCTCAGCTCGCTCGGGCGGTTTGTTTACACCGGCGGGAGGGGGACGATCGAACGGGTCGACCAGAAGCGGGTCATCACCGTGTTGGCCGATGCCGAGGGTCGGCTGGGCAACGACGTCCTCGCCGACGTTCAGAAACGGCTGGCCTCGCTCGAGCTGCCGACGGGCCACGCCATCAACTACTCCGGCGAGAACGAGGAGCAGGACGAGGCGAGCGAGTTTCTGACCAAGGCCTTTGTGGCCGCCCTGATGCTGATCACGCTGATCCTGGTCGCCCAGTTCAACAGCCTGCGGGTTCCCTTCATCGTCATGACGACGGTGATCCTGTCGCTGATCGGCGTGCTGTTGGGGTTGTGGGTGTTCAACATGCCCTTCGGGATCGTCATGACGGGCGTGGGCGTGATCAGCCTGGCCGGGGTGGTGGTCAACAACGCGATCGTGCTGCTGGACTACACGCGCCAGCTGCGCGACCGGGGCCTGTCGCTGGTTCAGGCCAGCATCCAGGCCGGCATGACCCGACTCCGCCCGGTGCTGCTGACGGCCGTGACCACCGTGCTCGGGCTCATCCCCATGGCCGCGGGCATCAGCTTCAACTTCCGTAAGCTACGGCTGGAGATCGGCAGCGAGTCGGCCCAGTGGTGGGGGTCGATGGCGATCGCGGTGATCTTCGGGCTGACGTTCGCGACCGTGCTGACCTTGGTGGTCGTGCCCACGCTGTACTGCATGTTTCATCAGCGGGGTGAGCGGCTGGCCGCCGAGCGGGCGGCGAGCGATCGCACACCGGCCTGATCGGGCCGGACGCACGGGGCGGGATCGAGATTCTTGACGTGATTCCTGCCGGTTGCTAACGTGGGGTCTTAGGGACGGGTTTCTGTGTGAGACGACTGCGCCGGTGTTGCCTGACGTTGGACATCATTGTGGACTGTTCGGCATCTACGGCGACCCCGAGGCCGTCGAGAAGACGTACCTTGCGCTCTACGCCCAGCAGCATCGCGGGCAGGAATCGGCCGGCATCTGCAGCAGCGACGGCCAGACCCTCGACCGCTACGCCGGCATGGGGCTGGTCACCGACGTGTTCGACCGCCGACGGCTGGAAGATGTCCGCAACCCCATTGCCGTAGGCCACGTCCGTTACTCGACCACCGGCAGCTCCAGCAACGTCAATATACAGCCCCTCCTGGTCACCTACAGCCGCGGGCAGATGGCACTCGCCCACAACGGCAACCTGATCAACGCCAAACTGCTCCGCGACAGCTACGAAGAGGCCGGCGCGATCTTCCAGACGACCTCCGACACGGAGGTGATCGTTCACCTGATGGCCAAGCCGGACCATATCAAACGGGAAGACACGTTGGCCCACGTGCTCCAGCACCTGCAAGGGGCATACAGCCTGCTGTTCTTGTTTCCCGATCAGATCGTGGCCGCTCGCGATCCGTACGGGGTTCGCCCCCTGTGTTTGGGGCAGACGGAGCAAGGTGCATCGGTCGTGGCGAGCGAGACCTGTGCGTTCGACATCATCGACGCCCGTTGGATCCGTGACGTCGAGCCGGGCGAGATCGTCACGTTCGATCAGAACGGCATCAGCAGTCGTCTCTTCGTCGATCCGCCTGAGCGCCGGGCGGGCCAGTGTATCTTCGAGCACGTCTACTTCGCCGATCCGGCCAGTTCGATCTTCGGCGAGAACGTGCACCTGGTTCGTGTGGCGATGGGCCGGCAGTTGGCCCGGGAGGCACCCGCCGACGCCGACATAGTCATCCCCGTGCCCAACTGCGCCCGATGCGCGGCCATGGGCTACGCCCGCCAGTCGGGCATCCCCCAGGGCCGGGGGTTTACCACCAGCCACTACGCCAAACGCAGCTTCATCATGCCCACCCAGGATCAGCGCAGCTTGGCCGTCAAGATGAAGCTGAACGTGATCAAGGAGGCGGTCCGGGGCAAGCGGCTGGTGGTGATCGAGGATTCCATCGTCCGCGGCACGACGACGAAGGGCAAGATGGGTGCCCTTCGCCAGGCCGGCGCCAAGGAGATCCACGTGCGCGTGGCCAGCCCGCCCATCCGGCACCCGTGCTACTACGGCATCGATTTCCCCGACCACAACGAGCTGGTCGCCAATCAGCGCGGGGGCAGCGTCGAGGCCATCCGCGAATACCTCGAGGTCGACTCGCTTCAGTACCTTTCGTTGGAAGGGATGCTGAACTGTGCCCGCTTCGCCCCCGACCATTATTGCAGTGCGTGCTTCAGCGGCGCCTATCCCATCGCTGTGGACGAGCCCGTCAGTAAGTTCGGGCTCGAACGCTTC
>CAYOGX010000995.1:0-2477 GCA_964403235.1 uncultured Planctomycetales bacterium
TGTCGACGTTGACCTCGTCGGCCTCGGCGCGGGTGTTGGCACGTGGCGGGATGCGTCGGGGTCCGTTCGCAGCCGGTTCCCACGGTGTTGGTATCTTCGTGGTACGGCCCGGGGCGGGTTCGGCTGCGTCCTCATCGCGGACCCGATCGTCCGACTCGACGGTTTCGGGGGGCGACGGCACGGGCGGTTCTTCGGCGACGGCGGCGGGTCCGGATGCAGCGGGGGGCGGGACATCGACCGGGGCTTCAACGGGGCGTTCCTGTACCTCGACCGGTCGATCCGTGTCCAGTGCCGTCAGGACGGTCGCAATGTGATTCGCGGAGACCTCCGATTGCGCACCCAGGGCCAGCGCCCGTTGGCGGCGGAGTGGGTCGACCGACTGTCCATGAACGTAGACGGGGACGTTGGGCCGTCGTCGGGCGGCCAGCGTGAAGAACTCCAGATCGGGTGCGTCTAGGGCGTCCACGCAGACGATGACGGCACGGATCGGGCCGTTGAGCGGACGAACGAGCCGTGCCATGGCCCCATAGACCGTCTCGACGTGTTCGACGTCGAAGCCGGCCTGCGCAATGGCCCGATCGAGCTCGGAACTGGCCTCGGTGGGCCCTTCCACGACGTGAAGGATCGTCGGCCGGTCCGGGGGACTCATCGCACCTGATACCCCTCACTTCGTTGGTTGAAATGGCCCCGACGCAAGCCTACCACTTGAGTCAGTTTATCGCGCCTCGCGGGCGATAGTCAAACCCTTGGCAAACGGCCGGCGGGCTCGTACCATCCCTCGGCACCGGGCGCGGCGGGGATAGGGTTCGTGCAGATCAGTCGTTCCCTCGAGTTCGCCAACCCCCGGGGGCAATGCGTGTCTATGGGGTAACCATCGTCAGAGAGCCGGGGCAGGCGGCATGAGTTTGGGGTCTCGCAGCCAACGACCAAGCAGGGGGCGACGGCGATCTGCCGGGACGGCGATTCGCGTCGCCGCTTTGACGGTTCTATTGACGGGGTGCCCGGCGCTTCGCGCCGCTGACAGTCTGGTCGCGCGGATCGATTCGGTCTTGGCCCGGGGCAAGAACCGCGGGGTCCGGATGGGCGTGAGGGTCCTCGAGCTGCCCGGCGGGGGGGTCGTGTACAGCCTCAACGCCAAGCGGGCCTTCAAGCCGGCCAGCAACATGAAGCTGGTAACCTCTGCGGCCGCCGTCGACTTGCTCGGGTTGGGATTTGCCTATCGCACCGTCCTGGCCCGCCGAGGCGATGACCTGCTGATCGTGGGTTCGGGCGATCCGGCCACGGGGGACCCGCGTCTGGCGAAGGGACGGGGCGAGCCGATCACGGCCATGTTCCATCGATGGGCCGACGCGCTTCGCGCCGCCGGTATCACCGAGGTCGGCGGGCGACTCCTGTTCGACGACTCGATCTTCGAGGCCACCCGCACCCACCCGAGCTGGAACCCGAACGAGCTGGACGCGTGGTTCGCCGCGCCGGTCGGCGGGCTGAACTTCAACGACAACTGCATAGACGCGGTGGTTCGGCCCGCGGCCAAGGCCGGCCAGCCCGCCATCGCGACGCTGACGCCGCGGACGGCCACGGTCCGCCTGGTGAACCGCTGCCGCAGCGGCGGCAAAGGCCGACCGCTGATCCATCGCAAGCCCGGCCAAGACGTGCTGGTCCTGACCGGTCGATGCGCCAAACAGACGACCGTCTCGCCCGTGGCCGTCCACGATCCGGGGATGTTGTTCGCCGGGGCGTGTCGCATGGCCCTGGTCGCGTCGGGCATCAAGATCGGCAACCGGCTCCAGCGCGTCCGCGTGCGGAACGCCGACGGATCGCTGCCGGCCGACTGCACGGTGATCGCCACGCACACCACCGCCCTGGGCGACGTACTCCGGCGGTGCAACAAGTTCAGCCAGAACCTCTTCGCCGAATGCCTACTCAAGACCCTGGGCTACCACCACGGGCAGTCCGCCGGGCAGGGGGAGATGCGGGCGGGGAGCTGGACCACAGGCCGGGCCGCGATCCGCCGGTTCTTGATGAAGATCGGCGTGTCCCCGTACGAATGTGTCATTGACGACGGCAGCGGGCTAAGCCATGACAGCCGCCTATCGCCCACACACCTCACGGAGATCCTGCGCTACATGCACGACCCTCCGCAACGCGACGGGTTCGTTGACAGCTTGGCCATCAGTTGGCAAGACGGGACACTTAGGAAGCGGATGAGGGATCTGGCCGGCCAGGTCCACGCCAAGACCGGCTACGTCAGCGGCGTGCGGACGCTCAGCGGCTACGTCTCCGACCGCGATGGCAAGGCCTGGGCCTGCTTCGCCATCCTGTTCAACGGCATCCCGTCCGGCAAGCAGGGCACCTACTCGGCCATCCAAGACGACGTGGTCCGCCAGGTCGCACTCTGGCTAGAACGCCGCTCGCCATAGCAGGGCCATCGCGCCCCCGAAGGACGACGCAGGGCCATTCGCTGAACTAAGGCGAGG
>CAYOGX010000996.1:0-2475 GCA_964403235.1 uncultured Planctomycetales bacterium
TCGACCTGGACGGAAGCCCCGAGTACGCCAAGGAGATCGGCATCTTCATGAAGCGGATCGAGGGCCTGATCGCGTGATCCGGGCCGGTCCGATGGATCGGTCGTCGTCTCACGAGAACGCCGCACCAACCGACCCCAATGCCACGAATTCCATGATCGGTCGTAGTCGATCTGCTGACCGCGTCAAGCCGTATCTGTTCCTGGGGCCAAACTTCGCGGGGTTTGTGCTGTTCACGGCGGGCCCGATCGTCGCGGCGGTGGCGCTCAGCCTGTTCCGCTACCACCCGCTCAAGGGCGAGGTCGACTTCGTCGGGCTGGACAACTTCGTCAAGCTGCTCGGCTGGACCCGCGACGCCGCCGGCCGACTGACCGCAGCCGACCCCTACTTCTACAAGTACCTCAAGAACACGCTGGTCCTGATGATGGCGATCCCGGTCAACATGATCGGGGCCCTGCTCGTGGCGATGCTGCTCAACCAGGAGTTGCGCGGGCGGATCGTCTTGCGGACGGTCTTCTTCCTGCCGCACCTGTGCGCGGGCGTGGCCTTGTTCATGCTGTGGCGGATGATGTTTATCCCCGACGCAAGCGTGGGTGTGATCAATGGCCTGCTGCAACGGATCGGGGTCGAGGGCCCGGCCTGGCTCCAGGACACGTTCTGGGCCAAGCCGGCGCTGATGATCATGATGGTCTGGGCGGCCATCGGCGGCTACAACATGATCTTGTACCTGGCCGGTCTGACGCAGATCCCCGTCGAGCTCTACGAGGCGGCCGACATCGACGGCGCGGGCTGGTTCCAGCGGCTGCGGCACATCACCTGGCCGCAATTGGCACCGACCAGCTTCTTCATCCTGATCACCAGCACCATCGGCGGATTTCAGGGCGGGTTCGAGGCCGCCTACATCATGACCCAAGGCGGCCCCGACGGTCAGACCAAGACGATCAGCTACTACATCTACGAGAACGCCTACGAATGGGGCCAGTTCGGCTACGCCGCTGCGATATCACTGGTCCTGTTCGCGATCATCCTGGCGATCACGCTGATCAACTGGCGCTACGGCGGCAAGCAGCTCGACGTGGCATAAAAAAAGGGGACGGGAGTCTTTTCGCGATGGCGCGGAGTGAATCCAGCTCAGCTCGCCTCATCCGCTTGACCAGTAGCTACACGGTCCTGCTGCTGCTCGGCGCGACCATGGCCGTGCCATTCGTCTGGACGGTCCTGACCAGCCTCAAGCAGGAGGTCGAGGTCTTCACCGGGTGGATCCCGTCCGACCCGTCGTTAAACAACTACGGCCGCGTCTTCGACGCGCTGCCGTTCGTGCGGTTCTACCTCAACAGCGCGATCGTGGCGGTCCTGGTCACGGCCGGTCAGGTCTTCACCAGCTCGCTGGCGGCCTATGCGTTCGCGCGGCTGCGGTTCCGCGGTCGGGACGTGCTGTTTCTGGGCTATCTGGCCACGATGATGATCCCCCGCGACGTGACGATGATCCCCGTGTTCATGCTGATGAAGAACCTGCCGTCAGTCGCGAACGCCCTGTTCGGCACGACCTACTTCAGCGCCGACGTGTGGTTCCTGAACCGCTGGTACGCCGGCCAGCCGCTGGGGTTGAACTCCTATTTCGCCCTGATCGCGCCGGGGATGTTCAGCGCATATGGCACGTTCCTGCTGCGTCAGTTCTTCCTGAGCATCTCGCACGAGATCGAGGAGGCCGCCTACATCGACGGCTGCGGACTGTGGGCGACGTACTGGCGGATCGTCCTGCCGCTGAGCAAGCCCGCGCTGGCGACGCTGACGATCTTTACGTTCCTG
This sequence comes from uncultured Planctomycetales bacterium, assembly GCA_964403235.1. Classification (GTDB taxonomy): domain Bacteria; phylum Planctomycetota; class Phycisphaerae; order UBA1845; family JAFGLZ01; genus JAFGLZ01. The sequence continues at coordinate 1,807 of CAYOGX010000996.1, forward strand.
GGCAGTTGGCGGAGCTTCATCTGGCCGCTGATCATGACCAGCAGCGAGGCGATGATGACGCTGCCCGTGGGCCTGAGCCAACTCATCAGCTTCTACGTGGCCGAGTACACCATGATCGCCGCCGGCTCGATCATCATGCTGCTACCGATGATGGTCGTCTTCGTCGTGGGCCAGCGCTGGTTCGTCCGCGGGATCCAACTTGGCGCGGTCAAGGGGTGAGACTCCCACGTAAACCGTAGTGTGATATAATTGGACCCAGGGCACGGGTTGTCCCAACGAGACACGCGGATCAGGGGAGGAGGACCCATGGGAAGAGTGAAGACCGGTGTCGGTCTGCCGACGACTCCTGGCGATCGGCGAATCGTGGTGGGCGTGCTGACGGCATGCCTCTTGGCTTGTGTGGCCGAGCCGGGGGCTGTCTGGGCGGCCGACCCGTTCATGGTCGTCGCCCTGCCCGATACGCAGAACTACTCCGAGTCGTACCCCGCGACGTTCACGGCCCAGACGCAGTGGGTCGTGGACAACGCAGACAGCGAGAACATCCAGTTTGTCACGCATCTGGGCGACATTGTCCAGACCTGGAACAGCCAGCAGCAGTGGAACAGGGCCAAGACGTCCATGAGCATCCTCGACACCGCCGGGATGCCCTACGGCACCGTGATGGGCAAC
>CAYOGX010000997.1:0-2472 GCA_964403235.1 uncultured Planctomycetales bacterium
CTTCGTCGTTGTATAGCCCCCAGCCACCGCGGCCGTATCGGTCGTAGGAATACACGTCGTGGATATGGTTGTTGCTGACCGTCGTCCCTTCGGACGGCCCCAGCGTGTAGACCCCACCCATGTCGCTCAGCACGCCCCAGCCCAGGTGGTGGATGTGGTTGAAGTCGATCGTGTTCCGTTTGGCCAGGCTCTCGGCGTAGCCCCACCGCCAGCCAACCGAGATGCCCGTGTAGCGGAAATCGGCGATGTCGTTGTGCGTCACCTTGTTGTCCGGGCTGTGGCCGACCCACACGCCCACCGCGCCGCGGAAGATCCGTCCGCCGTTGCGGATGATGTTGTTGTCAATCGTGATGTGACTCGTCAGGTCGTGCGGCTTGGGATGCTCGTTGTTCCACCCCTCACCGATCCGCACGCCGCCCGCGCCCAGATCGTGAACGTAAGACCGCACCAGCCGGCAGTCCTTGCACCCACGACGGAACCAGACGCCGTACATCCCGACGTGGCCGATCTCGCAATCCTCGATGGCGATGTCCCGCGCCCCGTCCGCCATGACGACGGCCTCGATGCGGAACGCCGCCTGACCGTCGCTGTGGCCCTTGGGCGGCAGGATGTACCGACCATGCCGAAACGCCAGACCCTTCAGCGTGATGTGCTCGGCGTACAGGCCCAGCTCCGGTTCGCCCGCGAACCGGACGAACCGCTCGCCGACCGGCGCGACGACCCGCGCCTTCGACATGTCCTCGCCGGGCAGCGGCATGTAGTACAACGTCCCGTCCCGATCGCAGAACCACTCGCCCGGCGCGTCGAGGGCCTGTCGGTAGTTCTCCAGGTGATAGCGCTGCCTCGGCGCCCATCGGCAGAACGGCCAGGCGGCCGGACCGGTGGTGATGACCACCTTCGTCTTGGGATCCACGGATGCGATGCGGTGCAGCGAGATGGCCCAGGAGTGATAGGCCACCATCGTCACGTTGCTCAGCCGGTCCTTGGGGATCTCCAACAGCGGCTTGACGTCCTCGGCCCGCGCGCGGAACGCCCGGTTGGCCAGGTTGGTTGGCTTGCCGGTGGCCGGATCGATGGCGTGCGCGACCTTCGCATCGACGTAGTAGTAGAACTTGTTCGGCGAGCGCGCCCGGACCGCCCGCCGCCCGTTGACGAACAACTGCTCGAACCGCCACCGACCGGCTTTGACGTCGGTCACGTGGGCCGTCCAGACGCCGTCCTTGCCGCGTTTGAAGCCGGTAATCACGCGCCCGGCGCTGAACACGGGCTTGGCGCGCGGCGCGGCCTGGTACGTGATCGGACACGCGGCCGTCCCGCTGTCCTCCGGCGTCAGCAGCAACGGTTCGGTCAGGCGGTAGACGCCGTCGGCGACGATGATGTTGACCGGCGCGGCCAGTGCGCCCTTGGCCTTCAGGCGCCGCACGACATCGCGTGCGCCAGTTAGCGACGCGACCGGCCCGTTTGTCCGCGCCGCGTTTGGCTGCGCCACGCGCCCCGACCATTCATCGTTCCCGTCCGGCGAGACATAGACCTTGATGGCCTGCGGCCCGCACCCACACACCCAGACGCACATGACCACGGCCAACGATAGGAACGTCCCGGCTCTCGTTCTGTCCACCACTGTTTATCTCCTTTGTGCCACGTTGTGAGCAGCCTCGCCCTCGGAAGCGCGACGCGTCCGTTTCGCGCAGCTCCTGCCTGCCAGTGGGCCGAACCGTCAACCCCCGTCCGTTCCCAGGCTGACCGTCCGACCCGTCTCGCTGGCCTGGTAGATGGCCGCGATGGCGGCCAGCGTCGAGCGGGCGTGGGTAGCATCAAGCATGGGTTCGGCGCCTGTCTCGATGCAGTCCAGGTAGTGCTCGATGCAGGCGCGGATGCTGTAGGGGTGGGGCTCGTCGACGTGCGGCCAATCCTGGCGCTCCACGATCTTGCCGTCGCGCCAGATCCTCAGCGGTTCGGCGGTTTCGTCGGACATCTCGGCCGACGCGCCCGTGCAGTAGACGTAGCGGCGTTCGCTCCACGGCTGCGTCGTGACGCTGTAGGAGACGATCACGGTCGCCAGCACGCCGCCGGCGAACTCCATCGTCGCGACCGTGTTGTCGTCGAGCTTGTTGGCCGGCTCCACCACCAGACGCCGGGCATGGGCGCTGACCTTCTCGGGCAGACCGAACAGGTCCAGCAGCATGTACATCGCGTGATAGCCCGTGTCGATCATCGCCCCACCGCCGGCGCGGTCGGGCGTGCCCTTCCAACTGTTCGGGTCGTTCATCCTGCCCAGTTCGTCGCCGGCGATGTGGAAGACCGACAGGAACGGCCGACCCAGCTCACCCGAACGCAGCAGCTCCCGCACACGGAGGTAGTACGGCGTGTGGACCAGATTCATGATGACGAACAGGCGTCGACAAGCCCGCTTGGCTGCGGCGATCATGTGGTCGGCCTGGTCGACGGTCAGGGCGATGGGTTTCTCGGTGA
>CAYOGX010000998.1:0-2470 GCA_964403235.1 uncultured Planctomycetales bacterium
GGCGTCGCGCGCGAGCGAATTCAGCTCAATGAGGACAGCCTGTGGTCCGGCGGGCCGCAGGACGCGGACAATCCCGAGGCGCTCAAGCATCTCGAGCAGGTCCGACGGCTCCTGGCCGACGGCAAGTTCGCCCGCGCGCAGCGCCTGGCCGTCAAGACGATGGTCTGCAAGGGCGTGGGGTCGAACCACGGCACGGGTGCCTACCACGACTACGGCTCGTACCAAACGTTGGGCGACCTGCGGTTCGGGTCCGACGGACAGGACGCTGCGGCGGCCGACTACCGCCGGCAGCTGGATCTGGACACCGCGATCGCCCGGGTGGCCTATCGCGTCGGCGAGGCGCATTTCGTTCGCGAGATCTTCGCCAGCGCCGTCGACCAGGTCCTGGTCGTTCGCCTGACCTGCGACAGGCCGGGCATGCTCTCGTTCACCGTCGGGCTCGACCGCGATCCACGGAGCGGATCGCACCGGTGGAAGAACGACTCCCGCATCGAGCCGTTCGACAAGACCGAGGAGCCCGAACCGCCGATCCGGGCGCAGGTCACGGGCGATAACGGCCTGGTGATGCGCGGGCGGGCCTGGGGCGGCAAGGGGATGACGTTCGAGGCCCGTCTGCTGGTCCTCAACGAAGGCGGGCAAGTGGGCGGGACCACGGACGGGCACGGGTTGGCGGTCCGGTCCGCGAATGCGTTGACGCTGCTCCTGTCGGCCGCGACGGACTACCGCGGCCAGGACCCCGAACGGACGTGCAAGGACCATCTGGACGCCGCGTCGAAGAAGCGCTATGCCGACCTTCGCGACGCCCACGTCGCCGACTATCGGAAGCTGTTCCGCCGCGTCGAGATCGACCTGGGCGGCGACCCGACGGCGGCGAAGGTGCCCACCGACAAGCGGCTGGCGGCCGTTCGGGCCGGCCGCGACGATCCGCAACTGATCGCGCAGTACTTCCAGTTCGGCCGGTACCTGCTGATCTGCAGTTCGCGTCCCGGGACGATGCCGGCCAACTTGCAGGGCATCTGGTGCGACCACTTCCAGGCGCCGTGGAACTGCGACTACCACCACAACATCAACGATCAGATGAATTATTGGCCGGCGGAGGTGTGCAATCTGGCTGAGTGTCACCGGCCGCTGTTCGAGCTGATCGACTCGCTCCGCGAGCCGGGCCGCAAGACCGCCCGAATCCACTACGGCGCGAAGGGCTGGGTGGTGCACACGATCTCCAACGTGTGGGGGTTCACCTCGCCTGGCGAGCACCCCGGTTGGGGGCAGTTCGCTGCGGCCGGCGGGTGGTTGTGTCAGCATCTGTGGGAGCACTACGCGTTCGGCGGCGACCGCGAGTTTCTTGCATGGGCCTATCCGATCATGAAGGAGTCGGCCGAGTTTTATCTCGACTTCCTCATCGAGGACAAGGCGCACGGGCGGCTGGTGACGGGGCCGTCGAACTCGCCGGAGAACCGGTTCCGCACCAAAGACGGTCAGATCGGCAGCGTGTGCATGGGCCCGTCGATGGATCAGCAGATCGTATGGGACCTGTTCACGCACTGCATCAAGGCGAGCAAGGTGTTGGGGATCGACGCCGCGTTTCGCGCGACGCTGACAAAGACCCGCGCCCGGCTGGCGCCGCCGCAGATCGGCAAGCACGGGCAATTGCAGGAGTGGCTGGAGGACTACGACGAGCCGGAGCCCGGTCACCGGCACATGTCGCACCTGTTTGCCCTGCATCCGGGCAGCCAGATTACGCTGCGGGGCACGCCGGAGTTGGCCAAGGCGGTTGGCGTGACGTTGCAGCGGCGGCTGGCCCACGGCGGCGGGCACACCGGGTGGAGCCGGGCGTGGATCATCAACTTCTACGCTCGCCTGGCGAACGGCGACAAGGCCTACGAGAACGTCCAGGCGCTGCTGGCCAAGTCCACGCTGCCCAACCTGTTCGACAATCACGCGCCGTTCCAGATCGACGGCAACTTCGGGGGCACGGCCGGGGTGGCCGAGATGCTCGTGCAGAGCCATGCAGGCGAGATTCATCTGCTGCCGGCCCTTCCGAAGGCGTGGTCCACCGGGCACGTCAAGGGCCTGCGCGCCCGCGGCGGGTTCGAGGTGGACATCGCCTGGAAGGACGGAAGACTGGCTGGGGCCGACTTGCTCGCCCGGCGCGGCGGGGCCTGCAAGATCCGTTACGGGGACAAGGTGGTCGGGCTCAAGACCGATCCCGGCGAACGTTATTCGTTGAAGGGCAATCTGGAGACGAAGCCATGAGCGCACCCAGGGCGAGCCGTCCACTGGCAACGGGGGCGGTCTGTTTTGTCGTGGGGGTTTGGCTTTTCGGCTGCAATGGCGCACAGAAAAGGAAATCGGACGTGGCAGCGGACACGGTGGAACCGCGCGATAGCTCGCTGAGGCTGTGGTATACCGGACCGGCGAACGAGTGGGTCGAGGCCCTGCCCGTCGGCAACGGGCGATTGGGCGCGATGGT
>CAYOGX010000999.1:0-2467 GCA_964403235.1 uncultured Planctomycetales bacterium
TGGTGTCTCTCCTTGTTCCGCCCGGCATCCCCGCCGGACGTGAGTCTAATAACCGGCCCGCCTCACCGCGCAACCCGATCCGCTCAAAAAAGCGAATCGGTGGCCGCCTCGCTGCGGAGGTTTGCGACGGCCTGCCGGTAGTAGGACGGCTTCAGCTCGACGCCGACAAACCGGCGACCCATGTCCAGCGAGACGACACCCTCCGACCCGATGCCCATGAACGGACTGAGGACGACGTCTCCGCGGTTGCTCCACAGCCGGACCGCGCGACGGATGACGCCGAGCTGCAGCGGGCAGATGTGGCGCTCGTCGTCGTGCTCGCGTGCGCTGCGGTACTGCAGGGTGTCGGACTGGTCGATGTCCATCCACACGGGCGAGGCGTAACGCTGCCAGAGCGTGACCGGGAACCCGTCGACGGTCTTCGTCACCGGCTCCGGGTTGTCTCCGGGCTTGCGGCACGTCACCAGGTACCCGGCCTCGCCGGTCGGCGGCTTGCCCATCGTGATGAGGTGGTCGGCGATGCCCTGCCTGCTGCGAGCGCTGTCCTTGCGGACCTGCTTGTATAGCAGCCCAAGCGCCTTCGTTCGCTGCATGGCGGTGACGGGATCCTTCCAGATCGTCACCTCGGAGTGAAACACGAACCCGGCCGACTGGAACAACCGGATCAGGTCCCCCCGGAAGTCCTTGATGCCGATGTAACCGTCACGGACCTTCGACGCGGGAAGGTTCATACAGTGGAACGAAACGAGCCGGCCCGGCATCATCACGCGGTACAGCTGACGGACGAGGTAGGCGAACTGCTCAGAGAACTCCCCCGAGTCGCGCACGTTGCCCATGTCTCGCGGGTCGTCGCTGTACGTGTAGAGCGACGCGAACGGCGGCGAGAACACCGAGTATCCGACAGACGAGTCGGGGATCTCGGAGATCACGTCCACGCAGTCTCCGTGGTACGCAGCGAACGAGTCGGTAATGGTCTGGTCAATGGCAGGCATCGTTGTCCTCCTGAGTGCGAAGCCAATCGGGGATGGTTACCGCATCGTCTGCGGGTGGTGGGGATCCGGCGCGACGGCCGACGACGGCCGCCATCTGTTCGTCGCGCATCAGCGCGACCATCTGGGCCGCCATCTCGTCGGCCGCCTCGGCCTTGCGCGCGAGGCTCGCCACGATCGCGCCGTCTTTCGGCGTCTGGAGCACATACACATCAACCGGTGAGCGCTGGCCGAAACGCCAGCACCGACGGACCGCTTGGTAGAACGACTCATAGGAGTGGGTCGCGCCGATGAACACCATGCGGCGGCAGTGCTGCCAATTCATACCGAACCCGGCGATCGACGGCTTCGTGACGATGACCCGTGCCTCGCCCGTCGAGAACCGGTCCAGCCGATCCGCCTTGTCGTCTGGGGTGTCCGACCCCCGAACCTCAACAGACCCATCAATGGCCTGCGCCGCGGCCGTCGACTCGTCGTTCAACTCGCACCACACGATGCAAGGATCGTCGCCTGCCGCCAGGGATCGGGCCCTGTCGATCCGATCGGCCATCGTCTCTCGCCTGGCCCTGCGCTGATCGTTCAGCCCCATCGCGGGCGCCGAGAACAGCGCCCCCTCTTCGGGCTGCGGCTCGTCTCCGACCATGACCTGATGGATGCGCAGCGGAGGCAGGTCGTACCCGCGATCGTCATACCCGAGGTCCGACGGCTTCCGAACGACGACCGCCCACGTTGCCACCCACGCCCAAAAGTCGGACCGGGCGTGCCCCTTCAGGCGCCACCCCCGAGCGGACGACGACGAACCGTCGTGGACAAAGAACTCCGCCAGCATCTCCTGCCGCGTCGACACCCCGAGAAACTCGGCGTGGTTGCCGAGCTCGGTGTGATCGTTCGGCGCGGGCGTCGCGGTGCATGCAAGGCGGTACGGGGTGGCCGCGAACCGCTCGATCAGCATCGTCCGGGTGGCACCGTCGTAGGACTTGAGGATCGACGACTCATCGAGGGCGACCCCGGCGAACGGCGAGACGTCCATGCCGTCGACGCGCTCGTAGTTGGTGAGCACCACGTCGCCACCGCCGCCGACGCGCGTCGCGTGGATTCCGATGACTGCCGCCTCTCGGATGGTCTGCGGGATGACCGACAAGGGTGCAATCAGCAGCACGGGGCGGCCGACGTGGTCGGACACGGCCCGACACCACTCCAACTGCATGCGCGTCTTGCCCAGCCCGGTGTCGGCGAAGATCGCGCACCGGCCCATCCTGCAAGCCCATGCGACAATCGCGCGCTGGTGATCGAACAGAGACGGGTGGAGATCCGGCGGGTCAAAGCCCGCGGGCTCGTGACGCCTCCGCTTGGAGGCGACGAAGTCGTGGTATTCCATTTTATGCTCCCTTCCGGCATCCCCGCCGGACGTCAGTCCCTTACGCCGCCCCACCTCACCCTGCAACCTCATCCGGGCATTTTTCTCGCGATTCGTCGGA
>CAYOGX010001000.1:0-2464 GCA_964403235.1 uncultured Planctomycetales bacterium
CCAGCGGTGCGCGTGGAGCTCGAGCCGGACCGTCCCCTGCCGGCAGACGACCGTGAGCGTCCACTCGTTCGGCGCCTGGTGCTGGTTCAAGCTGTACGAGGCCAGCACGCGGCCGTGCCGGGCGAGCAGGCCCACGGTGTCTTCCACCTCGACGCCTTCGAGCACCTGATGGGCCGCGTCGGCCACGAGCGAATCGACCGGACCCACCAGCCACTGGCCCGCGTTCAGCATGTGCGTCAGCGCGTCCTGGATGGCCCCGCCGCCCGTGGCGTGGTCGGTGTAGTAGATCGCGCGGTAAGCGGGCCGATACGTGGGGAAATGTTGCCCGGCGACCGAAGCCAGTTGCACGGGCTGGCCGAAGCGGCCCGCGTCGATCGCCCGCTTCATGGCGTGCAAGGCCGGATGGAACCGGAGCACGTACGCGACCACCGCCTTGAGCCCGCGGCGCCGAAGCTCGTCCTCCAACTCCTCGACCCGATCGAGGCTCGTGCTCACCGGCTTCTCGACGAGCAGGTGCAGCCCGGCCTGGGCGAGCCGGATGGCCATGGGCACGTGGAGCTGGGCGGGCGTGGCGATGACGGCCGCGTCGTGTGGGTCGGCCAGGGCTTCGTCGAGACTGGCGTAAGCGCGCTCGATGCCATACTTCTCGGCGACGCGCCGGCGCAGGTCGTCGTTGGTGTCACACAAGGCGAGACGCACGCGCCCGGTCGCCTGGAAGCAGCGAAGGTGGCGCTCGCCGATCGAGCCTACGCCGACGACCAGCACCGACAGAGGATTGGACATTCGGCAGATTCTCCGTTGCGTTCACGGTTGTGCTCGGATCAGATGGCTGTGGCCCTATGGTAACAGCCGGCGGCGGCGTTCTCCAGTGGTAAGGGGGTGAGAAGGTGACGGGGTGAGGGCGCGCACGCCTTCGGCTTGCGGTTAAACGAATGTCACTCGCCACCTGCCACTCGCCACCAATCCGGGGGTTGACGCGGCGGCTTGCTTCGATTGTGATGTTCAGAGAAACGACAACCGCGACGGGGCCAACTTCCGTGCAGAATCGCCCATGACCCATCTCAATTGGCTCGACTGGCTCGTCATCGTGGTCTACGCGTTGGGGATGGTCGCCGTCGGGTGGTACTACTCGCGGCGAACGGTGACCACCGAAGACTACCTGCTCGGCGGGCGCAACATGAAGCCGCTGAGCGTGGGGCTCTCGCTGTTTGCCACGCTGCTGAGCACGATCTCCTACCTTGCGTGGCCCAGCGAGACGATCAGCGACGGCCCGCTGTTCATGATGGGCGCAATCGCGTCGTACCCCTTCATCTACTTCGTGACCGGGTGGTTCCTGATCCCGTTTATCATGAAGCTGAAGGTAACCAGCGCGTACGAGATCCTCGAGTCGCGGCTGGGGCCGGTGGTCCGCTTGCTCGGTTCGTTTCTCTTCCTCGCCCTGCGGCTGGCGTGGATGGCCGTGATCATCTTCACCACCAGCGACAAGGTGCTGGTGACCCTGATGGGCTGGCCCCCATCGGCCACGCCCTGGGTGTGCATGGTGTTGGGAGCAATCACCGTGATCTACACGTCGATGGGCGGCCTGCGAGCCGTCGTGTTCACCGACGTGGTGCAGACGTTGATCCTGTTCGGCGGGGCGATCCTGACGCTCGTGTTGGTCACCGTCTATCTGGGCGGCGTCGATGCGTGGTGGCCCACCGAGTGGTTGGCCCATTGGCCCAAACCGGCTTGGGGATACCAGCCGGGCGTGCGAGTCACGTTTTTCGCCGGGTTCCTGGCCACGTTCACCTGGTACGTCTGCACGTCGGGGTCCGACCAGATGGCCATCCAGCGCTACCTGGCCACGCGCGACGTCAAGGCGGCCCGCTTCGTGCTCGGGACGTCGCTTCTGGCCAGCACGCTCGTTACCCTGATCATGATCTCCGTGGGCCTGGCCGTCTTCGCCTACTTCCAGGCGAACCCGCAGTTGCTCGCCGACGGCGAGACCATGCTCGGCAACGCCGACCGAGTGTTTCCCCGCTTCATCGCCATCGGCATGCCCGTCGGCGTCAGCGGCCTGATTGTGGCCGGCCTGTTGGCCGCCGCCATGTCGAGCCTTTCCTCGGGGATCAATTCCTCGTGCTCGGTGATCACCGTCGACTTCATCGATCGGTTCCGCCGCCGCAGGCCAGGGCAACCCGAGACGGATCACGTCAGGCTCGCCCGGTACGTCTCCGTGTTCGTCGGCGTGGCGGTCGTCCTGCTCAGCTTCGGGGTGCGGATGGTCGAAGGCAATCTCCTCGAGCTGGCGATGAAGGTGGTCAATCTGCTTACGGCCCCGCTGTTCGGGCTCTTCTTCATGGCGATGTTCGTCCGTTGGGCCACGTGGCCGGGCACAGTCGTGGGCGCGGCGCTCGGGCTCGTCGTGGCCGTCACGATCAGCTTCTGGAAAGACTTCACCGGCAACGTCGGCATCGGCTTCCTC
>CAYOGX010001001.1:0-2463 GCA_964403235.1 uncultured Planctomycetales bacterium
TGGCCCGCACGGCGTCTTCGTCGGCCAGGAATTCCGGCGAGTCGCAGAGCGGGGGGGCCGGGTCGATACCCAATTCGTCCGCGTTTTTGGCGAGCCATCGGCCGACACGCCAGAACGCCACGGCACGCGGCATGTAGTGGCCTTCGTAGCGAGACAGGTCCAGTTCGTCCTTCATCGGGAACCACTCGGGTCCGGCGAACGCACCGCGGTCTATCGCGTCCATCAACCGCCGGCAGGCTTTGTCCAGAAGATGGTTGGCGTTGCCGCGCGTCCACTGGTCGGGCAGGTCTCGCATCTGACCGGCTATCGCCGCGAGGTCGGTCCTGTTGGTCTCGGATTCGGTCTTGGACATGATGCACCCCGCAAGCCGGGCCGGCCTGGCCAAACCCCGACGCGAGGTGCATCGTCGAAGTCCGGCCGGGCCGCTTGGCGGGTGATCTGCCCGCCGTCCCGGTCACTCACCTTGTACTACTCGCCCCCGTTTCGGTCAACGTCCCCCAGGGCCTTCCCGACGATCTGCAGCAACAGCCGTCGGGTTGCGTCGGGCAGCTCGGACCACCCGCCGATGACGGTCTGTAGGTCGGCGTCGATGGACCCGGTCCCGTCCCCAGGTGCGCCCGATTCTGCGCCGCCCGTTTCCGAAAAGGCCGCTTTTGCTGGGGTTTGCGGGGGGTGTTCGACTCCCGCTGGGGTCAGTCAAGGATGCGGTTCTTGGGGGGTGCCGCCCTCTCGGCGGCAGAGATCCGTCCGATCTCCTCATCAACCACGTAAAAACACAATCGGCAGGGCTAGGCCTGCCGATGTGTGCGCCGTTGGCGCATATGCTTGTCTCGCCACGCCTGGGCTCGCCTTTCCGTGTGTCGCCCCGTCGGGTCTCGGCCTGCCGGACCTCACCCAGCGACGCCTTACCCCTCAGGGGCAGTAGGACAAAACCATATAGGCATGGCTAATTGTAATATACCCCAGATCCGATGAGCGTCAAACGGATTCGGTGGTTTATCCCGCCATCTGCGCCTGCTGTAGCTTCCCACGGTATGTCCTCGCCGGGACGGTCGGCCTGGCCGGCCGATCCGTCGCGGTCATGGTAGGTCGAGGGATTGGCGGAGGGCGTCGATCAGCGGATCGCATCCGAAGCGCACCGTGTCGGCCACGGGCAGTGACGTCTGGTCGGCTGTCGCATCGATGGCGGCGCGGGCGTCGGCGTCGCTCAGGTCGCCGGTGTACAGGGCCACGCCGCACACGCGGCACGGGTGGCGGGTGTTGGCGAGCTGCTCGCACAAGGAAATGTGTTCGGTCAGCGAGGCAGCCGTCTTCTCGATGCCGTGATGGTGCGTCCGGCCGGGCTGATGGCAGATGATCAGGGCATCGGGACACGCCCCGTGGAGCAGCGACAGGCTGACACCCGAGTAGCCCGGATGCGTGATCGAGCCCTGCCCCTCGATGAAGGCGATCTGGCGATCGGCGACCTGTTCGCAGAGCCACTCGGCCGCCCCGGCGGCGAAGTCGCTGATGACGCGGTCGACGGCGATGCCCCATCCCTCGATCATGATGCCCGTCTGGCCGGTGGCGACGAAGGCGGCGTCCCAGCCCGCGCGCCGCGCAGCCGCCGTCAGCTCGAGCGCGGTGACCATCTTGCCGATCGCACAGTCCGTGCCGATCGTCAGGACGCGTTTGACCGGCAGGTCGGCCGCCCGACCGTCGGCGACACGGTCGAACGGACCGGGGTCGCGCAGGTCCAACAGCTCGGCCCCGTGCTCGCGGGCCAACCCCGCCAGTGCCTCGTCATCGCGGAGCATAACGTGCAGACCGCTGATGATGCCCATGCCCCGCTCGATGGCCGATCCGATGTGGCGCCGCCACGCATCGGGCAACTGACCGCCGACGGGCGCGATCCCCAACAGCAGCGAATCGGGCTCGAGCGGCAGGGCCTCCTCGACCGACGCGACGATGGGGATGTCCTCGCCCCAACCCATGACGTCCTCCAAGCGCTGCCCCGCGTGTTGCGGGTCGAGCACCGCCACGACGTCATCGGGCCGGTAGCGAATGACCGAGTACGCCGTCTTGGACGTCAGCGGGCCCAGCCGCCCGTCGGTCAACACGATCATCCGTCGATAGTCGAGGCAGTTCATGGCCGAGTCACACCAGCGATCGATCCCAGACACTTGACAGTGTACGGCATGGCCCCGCCTGAGCGATAGGGTCCGTGCGGGGCCAGCCGCGTTGGCCGCGAGCCCGCGGATCATCCTTGACCGGCGGGACCGGCCGGATAGCATCTGAACCTATCGTGCCATGAGTACAACCGTCGAAACGTTGACCGACGCGACACGAGCCGAATGGGACGCGTACGTGGCGAACTCGCCCGACGGCACGTTCTACCACACGCTGGCCTGGCATGACGGGGTGGTCGCCGCGTTCGGTCACGACCCGCACTATCTGATGGCCCGCCGCGAGGGACGATTGGTC
>CAYOGX010001002.1:0-2458 GCA_964403235.1 uncultured Planctomycetales bacterium
GTCCGACCCGTCCGTGGTGTTCGGGTCCACGACGCAGAACCGATCGTCCGCCGAACAGGCGCCCGAGGGCGCGGGGCCGAGTCGGTCGGCACCGGTGTCCGGCGACGAACGTCGCGAGGCCCTGGCCGACCCGATGGTCAAAAGGACCATGGAGCTGTTCGACGGCAAGCTGGACGGGATCGAAAAGGCATCCTCCGGCGGCCCGGGTGCGGCGTCAGACGAGTCGAGCACGACGGGATAAGCGAGCGGACGTTGGAGGTATCACGATCATGTTTGGTGGTCTGGGCAATCTCGGCAGTCTGATGAAACAGGCGATGCAGATGAAGGAGCGGATGGCCGAGGTCCAGGCCGAGCTCGAGCGGCAAGTCCACGAAGCGAGCAGCGGTGGGGGGCTGGTGACGGCGAAGGTCAACGGGCGCGGGGAGCTGGTGGACATCCAGATCAGCCCGGAGGCGGTCCGGCCCGACGACGTCGAGATGCTGGCCGAGCTGATCAAGTCGGCGGTGGGCGCAGCGGCCAAGCAGGCCCGCGAATCGGCGAAACAGGCCCTCGGCGAAGTGACCGGCGGCCTGAATCTGTCCGGGCTCGAGGACCTGCTGGGCGGAGCCAAGTAGCCGCAACAGCGGAACCGGCGGTCACCTGTGGCACCAGGAAAGCGGCCGGCCGGCTGGCCGGTCGTTGTCTTTTCATAGGGAATACCCGACGGCCCGGAGGCCAGACATGGGGTCGCACGTCACCGAGTCACTGGCCCGATTGCAGGCGGAATTCCAGAAACTGCCGGGTATCGGACCTCGCAGCGCCGAGCGGATCGCCTTCCATCTGCTAAAGGTGTCGCCCGAAGAGGCAACGGCGCTGGCTCAGGCCATCCGAGACGTCAAAACGAACATCCGGCCCTGCACGATATGCTATAATCTAACAGAGACCGATCCGTGTCCGATCTGCGCGGATCCCCGTCGCGACCACGGCCAGATCGTGGTGGTCGAGCAGCCCAAAGACGTCCTGACGCTGGAGGCCACCGAGGCGGTCCGCGGCGTGTATCACGTGCTGATGGGACACCTGGCCCCGTTGGACGGCGTCGAGCCCGGTGATCTGACCATCGAGGCCCTCGTCCAACGGGTGCGTCAGAGTGAGGTCAAGGAAGTGATCTTGGCCACCAACCCGACGATGGAGGGCGATGGAACGGCCATGTATGTCCGGAGCCTTCTGGCCGAGCTCGACGTGAAGGTGTCGCGGCTGGCCAGGGGATTGCCGACAGGCGCGCAGATGGAATACGCGACCAAGGCCATGCTGGCCGACGCCATCGATGAGCGGAAGCCCATGTAGCGACCCAGCGGGTCCGTCGGTGCGAGGCGCGAGCCCGCCGCTAGGCCGACGCTGAAACGGTGACACGGATGATCGAGCCGTTAACCAGGGGCGGTCGTTCCCGCTGGTCGAGCCGTTTGTGCTTTCAGGGCTCCGGACGCGATTCGACGGTTATGGCGGTTGCAACGGGATACGCAGTGAAACCCAATGTCGCAGTATCTGTCCCAAGTCGTGTCTCAGGTCCTCCGGCAGGAGCAACGGCTCACGCCTCAGCTGATCCAGTCGATGGACATCCTGCAGTTGCCGCTGTTGGCGTTCGAGCAGCGGCTGCAACAGGAGATGGAGAGCAACCCAGCCCTGGAGATGGAGCCGCCCGCCGACGAGGTCCCGCTGGAGGGCGAAACCCCGGCTGAGGCCGACCCGGACGACATCTTCTCCCGATTGGAAGAACTGACCGAGCAGTATGATTTCGATTCAGGCGATCAAGCCTACCTGGCCAGCCCGCGCGTGGACGGCGAGCGGGACGCGAAGATGGACGCGATGGCCAACACGGCCAGCCGCCCGATCTCGCTTCAGGAGTTCCTGGTGCAACAGTGGGCGCTGGTCGACGAGCCGCCCGAGGTCAAGCGGGCCGGCGAGGTCATCATCTACCAGATCGACGAGGACGGGTACCTGCGAACGCCGCTGGAGGAGATCACCACGGCCGTCGCGCCGCCGATGTCCATGGACGTGGTCGAAGACGCCCTGCTGGCCGTGCAGGAGCTCGAGCCCGTCGGCGTGGGCGCGCGCGATCTGAAAGAGTGTCTGTTGCTCCAGCTCGATGCGCTGCCCGACCGCCAGGATCTGGAAGAGCGGATCATCCGCCACCACCTTAATGACATCGAGAAGAACCGGTTTCCCGCGGTCGCAAAGGCCCTGGGCTGCGAGGTCGAGGATGTCAAGCAGGCGGTGGCCAACATCGGCAAACTGCACCCGCGTCCCGGCATGCTGATCACCGAACACGAGGTCCCCCATATCATGCCGGACGTCATCGTCGACTACGACGACGCGGGCGACGGATATTCGGTGCAGCTGACCCGCGGGAACACGCCTCGGTTGCGGATTTCGCCGTCGATCCGTCGGTTGCTCAAGGCGAACAAGAACGATCGAACCGTCC
>CAYOGX010001003.1:0-2457 GCA_964403235.1 uncultured Planctomycetales bacterium
AACGCTCAGCTTGATCAGCACCATGATGGTGTTGACCTTCGCCGACTCGCTGGCTCCGCGGATGAGAAGGATGGCGCACATCCCGACCAACACGACAGCGGGAAGGTTGACGATACCCGGGGATGCCTCACCCCACGGTGCAGCGGAGAGGGCCTGGGGCAGGTGATGGCCGAAGAAATTATCGAGCAACTTGTTGACGTACTGACTCCAGCCCACCGCGACCGCGGCGGTGGACACGCCGTACTCGAGCAGCAGGCAGGCCGCCACGCCCATCGCGACCAGTTCGCCCAAAGTGGTGTAGGCGTAGGAGTAGGTGGACCCGGACACCGGAACGGCTGAGGCGAGTTCGGCGTAGCAGACCGCGGCAAGCCCTGCAGCGAGTCCGGCGATCATGAAGGAGACAACGACCCCCGGACCGGCCTCTGGAACCGCCACGCCCAGCACGAAGAAGATGCCGGTGCCGACGGTGGCGCCGACCCCGAACATCGTGAGTTGGAACGTGCCGATAGTGCGTTTCAGGTGATCGGCAGCGCCGTGGGCCACGGGCGCGCCGATGACGGGCCGTCGGCGCAGCATCTGCTCGATCAGGCCGATTGACGGGGCCGTCATGTGCTCCTCCTGGATCGGATCCCAGGATTATCAGCCCTAGCCGCTGTCTTCGCATGTCGAACGGCAGCAACCAGCTCCCCTGAGTTCCAGCCACCTCTACTCCCTGATCCGCACAGAGCGCCGGTTTTTCTGTGATCCGCAAGTTCTGCGGATGATCGCCCCGCATGTTGGAATACGCTCTGATGCGTTGCGCGGCTGAAGTCCGACCGCGTTCTCGTGTGCAGATACCCGACGCCTGATGAGGATGCCCCGTGAATATCGATTCCATTTCGGTTTATGTCGGTCCGAACGTTCACGCACGGGAGGCGCTGATCCGGTTCAAGCTGGACGTCAAACCGAGCTATGCCGAAACCCTCCAGGGCCTGGGGGCGGGCGTGATCGACAGCTTGGCCGACGTGCTCCCGGGGCTTGCGGTGGAACAGGCCGAGTGGCTTACCGCCCTGCGCGCCGGCGAGGAGCTGTCCATCGGCGATCTGGTCGCAAGGCTGGCCTTGGCGCTTCAGCATGCCGCCGGCATTGACGGCACGCTGGCGTGGTCGGAACCGATGGCCGATCCAGACAGCGTCAACGTGTTCTACAGCTATGACAATGAGGACATCGGTGTCGAGGCCGGCGAGGTTGCCTGCGACATGCTCGCGGCCATCGCCCGCGCCGAGGATGAGGCTCCCGACCTCGGCAAAACCGTCGAGGATTTCCTGCGCTACAGCGAAAGACGTTCGCTCGGTCCGTCGGCCATGGAACTGGTGCGCGCGGCGCAGGCTCGCGACATTCCGGTCGACCGGCTCAACGATGCCAGCCTGATCCAGGTCGGCGAGGGCAAGTACCAGCAGCGGATCGAGGCGGCGCTGACGTCGAGGACGCCGCATATCGCTGTCGAAATCGCTTCGGACAAGAATCTGTGCAACGGGATCCTTGCCGATCTCGGCCTGCCCGTGCCGGATCAACGGCGGGTCTACAGCGTGGACGAGGCGATCAGGGCGGCCGAACGCATCGGTTATCCCGTGGTCATCAAGCCGCTCGACGGCAATCATGGTCGAGGCGTTACCACCAACATCACCACCGAGGACGATATCGCCGCCGCCTTCGAGCTCGCCGACGAAGAAGGACCGACCGTGCTGGTGGAGACCATGCTGAGCGGCGACGACCACCGACTTCTGGTGGTCAACGGCCAACTCGCCGCCGCCGCGCGCCGAGTGCCGGGCCATGTGAAAGGCGACGGCCACCACACCATCGCCGAACTGGTCGATATCGTCAATCAGGATCCGCGCCGTGGCGTCGGTCATGAGAACGTGCTGACCCGGCTCGAACTCGATGATCAGGCGAACCGCCTGCTTGAGGAAAAGGGTTACACCGAGAAGACCGTCCCCGCCGAGGGCGAGGAGGTGTACCTGCGCAAGACCGCCAACATTTCAACGGGCGGCACCGCGGTGGACGTCACCGACACGATCCATCCAGACAACAAGTTGATGGCCGAACGGGCGATCCAGGCCATCGGGCTCGATGTCGGTGCCGTGGATTTCCTGACCACCGATATCACCAGCAGCTACCGCGAGATCGGCGGCGGCATCTGCGAGGTCAATGCGGGCCCCGGCCTGCGCATGCATATCGCGCCGTCGGAGGGCACGCCGCGCGATGTGGGCGGGGCGATCATGGACATGCTCTTTCCGCCGGGCGCCCAGTCGCGCGTGCCCATCGCCGCCCTGACCGGAACGAACGGCAAGACCACGTGCTCGCGCATGCTGGCGCACATCCTGAAAATGGCGGGCCACGTCGTGGGCCAGACCTCGACCGACGCCGTGGTGATCGACGGCAACGTGACCGTCAAGGGCGACATGACCGGGCCGCTGT
>CAYOGX010001004.1:0-2457 GCA_964403235.1 uncultured Planctomycetales bacterium
CGCCCAATACGCCCATCTGTTCGACGGCAACGGCGCCAGCGCCGCCCGCCGCGCCAAGGTCCGCAAGGCCTTCAAGCTCATCAACCGGTAGGGACGCGAAACGTCGAAACGCCGAAACGTCAGGAGGTCGGAACGGTGATGGGGGGAATCCCCAAGCGAATTGCGCGCATCTGGCGCTTCAGTGGGTAAGACACATTCAGCCATGGCAACCCCGCGTGGGTCTGTCTGCGCGAGACCGGTGATCGTCGCTACCAGGTGATGGGGGCCTGACGGAGTTGGTCGAGCTCTCGGGTGATCCAGCCGGCGATGGGCTTGCCGAGCTGGCGGCGGTAGGACTGCTCCAGTCGATCGACCTGCTGCACCGGGGCGGCCGTGTAGATGACGTGTTGGATCTCGGCGTCTTTGGCCCGGACCGTGCGGGCCGAGATGATCAGGTCGCCGTTGGGCCTGATCGCGACCTCGCCGACCAGCAGCAACTCGACGCCGAGCTTCTTGGCCACGCGCTGGATCGCCTCGGGCGAGGTGTCGATGGCGGCGGTGATGTCCTCGTCCTTGAGGATCTCGCGGAGGCGCGCCCGCTCGACGACGCGGTATCTGCTGAGCCGCTTGTACTCCTGAGCCGCGATCGACGCCAACGTCTCGCACCACCCATTGAGCTGCGACTGCTGCGTGGCGTTGCGAAACGGCAGACAGGCCAGCGACGTCTGCTGTGGGCCCTTGGTAGGATCGGTTCTGGCCAACGGCTTGTCGGGCTTGGGCGGTGGTGGCGGCAAGGTGCCGATGACGCGCTCGAGCCTTCGCGACAGACGTTCGGCGACCTTGCTCAGCGCACCAGCGACGGCCCGCTGGGGGACGGCGTCGGCGTACGAGGCCCAGTCCTGCCCGCTCTTGAGCGCCTTTCGGCGCGCGTCGAACAGCGTGTACCGCAACAGCACCTTCTGCGAGGGGATCCCGCCCCAACTGCCGTCTTCCTTGGCGGCCGAGATCACCGCGACCACTAGGTCAGCCCGGTCCGTGTCGGAGCCGGGCAGGATCTCGAACCCGCGCCGGCGCAGGGCCTGGCCCATGGACCGTTCGATCGCCTCCGCATCCGGACTCATCGGGGGAGCTACCACGACCAGCTTGCGCTTGGGCGGCGGGGGCTCGGCGGGTTCGGGCGGCGGCTCGCGTTGCGGCTCGACCGTTTTGGTCTGCTTGTCGGCCACGGTCTGGACGCTCGACTCCGGGGCGGCGCACCCCACCCAGATGCAGGCCCCCGCCGACACGCACGCCCAACCCAACCGCACCCAGAAACCCGTTCCTTCTTGCATGGTTCAGATCACGTCGAATGGATGACGAGACGCCCTTCCGCCCGATCGCGCGTTGAACGACCGTCAGGGGCTGGCCGGCGTCTTCTTGACCTCGACCTTCTCTTGAACCTTCATCTTGACCGCGGAGCCCGGAACGATCTTGTTCCGCTGTAATTCCATCCGGATGTCGTCGACCACCCGTTCGGCGTAGAGCTTCGCGGCGCGCGTCTTGGTCGATGAGCCGGGGGCTCGGAACTCAACGTTGTAGGTCATGACGATCTTGCCGGTCTCCACGTCGACGATGCGGACCCAGCCGCTGACCTCGTAGCTCTCATCCTCCGGACCGACGGGCGCGTTGTTGAGGATCTGGTGGAGCACGACGCCTTCAATGCCCAGTCCGCGCCCTCGCTGGGCGATCGTCTGTTCGTCCAGATAGCCGTGCTCGGTGAAAGCCTCGTCCAGGATCTCCCGCAGGTGCCCTCGCTCGAGCACCGAGAAGCCCAGCGAGACAAACTCGTTGGTGAAAAACTCGGACTCCGCCGAGGGCTTGCCGGTGCGGTCGGCCAGGTTGATCACCGCCACGCGGTTGATGGCTGCCACCTCGGGCATGATGTGAACCCGCTTGGGGGCGCAGCCCAGCAGCCCGGGGATGATCCACAAGGTCATGACTACACATCGTCGTAGCGTCATCGTGTGCCTCCCAGCCGAGATGCGTTGCCTGCCGGGCCGGGCGTCTGCCGGGGTCGGTGACGATCTGACGCGGTCGGCCCATCCGAGGCGGAAACGTGTTTATGGCGAGCGCACGCCCGTTCTTCAATCAGGTTAGCCCGCCAGCGGCAGACCATTCAACACGGAGCGGGCCGAGTTTGCAAGGGGTTTTGCCGACGCAGGCGGGCCAAGTTTCAATCGGATTCGCCCTCGGCCGCCCGTGGGAATGGCCCGGTGACGTTCGGATCGGCCAAGTTGTGGGGTACAGTGACTTGACACTGGACAATTGTACAGTATAATAAGAAGTGGCGGCCTGTGTTTATGGTGTGCGGTGGGATGCCCCGTGTACCACTGCCAGGTTGCCGTGTGCCACTGGCGGCTTGTCCGCCAGTGTGAACCGGGTCCATCAGAGAAACTATGAAGTAAGCCAACCCCGGCTTCGGTAGTCTTTGGATTGTAT
>CAYOGX010001005.1:0-2454 GCA_964403235.1 uncultured Planctomycetales bacterium
CGTCCCAACTGTTCGTGTCGCCCCCGGCGATGGCCACGCCATACTGCTCCGCCAGCGGCAGGAGCCCCTCGTACAAGGCCACGGCCAGCTCCATGCCGCCTTGCCGGGGCAAGACCAGCGCCACGACGCCTGCCAGCGGCTCGGCGGCCATGGCGGCCAGATCGCTCAGGTTGACGGCCAACGCCTTGCGACCGACGCGTCGCGGGTCGACCTCCGCCAGCTCGAAATCGACGTGGTCGGTCAGCAGATCCACCGTCAGCACGCAGTCGTCCGCATCGGCCAATCGCAGCACCGCCGCGTCGTCCCCGATCCCCAGTCGGAGCATCGGGTGCGATGGGAGCCGCCGGCGAAGGTAGGCGATCAGTTCCGATTCCATGGGCACGAACGCGTCCCGTGCGCGCGTCTCGTAGAGTGGTCTGTTTCATTGGGGAACGAACCCCTACGGCCGTCGGCGCGCGGTAGCTGCGTCTCAAGGCCGCGTTGACAGACCAATAGGATACCGGATTCCTGAGCCGCGAGTCCATGGCCGGTGGCTGATGCGCCCCGACTATCAGGCGGAGATGCAGGGGGACAGCAGGGCCCGGCGAACGCCGCGTCAACGCTGCGCGGTCTGTGTCATCGACATCGCCACCGGCAGATAGCCGTAGAGCGTGTCGTTGCCGCGGAGGATGTAGAACTTGACCGGGTTGATGTTGGCCAGGTCGGGGTGGTTGACGACGTAGTCGACGTTCTTCAAGGAGACCGTTTCCCAGACGTGCATTCCCACGAGCACGTCGCCCCGGCGGAGCCCCTGGTTGGCCGCCGGACTCTCCGGCCGCACGGCCGTGATGTCCAGCCCGCCGCGGTACCGGGTGTGGTACTTCTTGTGGAATCGTTCCGTGGGGATCGGCTTGAGTTCGACGCCCAACAGGTCCCAGTAGCGACCGACCGGGGTGTCCAGATGACTCGGCACCTGCGCCAGCCTCAGAGTCAGGCTGAGCGTCTCGTCGCCGCGACGGGCCACCACGTCGACCGACTGGCCCGTCTCCAGGGCCATCATCGCCCGATGGAAGTCCAGGGGCCGGGCGATTTCCAGATCGCCGACGCTGTTGATCACGTCGCCGGGCCGGAAGCCCGCCTCCTCGGCGGGGCTCTTCTCCTCGACCGATCGGACGACCGATCCCGACCCATCGCGGGCGGGCTCGGTTGCCAGCTCCAAGCCGTGCCAGCCCTTTTGCAGGCTGTGGGCGGCCAGCAGCTTGGCGGCCACGGCGACCGCCTTGTTGATGGGGATGGCGAACCCGATCCCCTGCGCGTTCGCCCGAACCGCCACGTTGATCCCGATCATCTCCCCGTCGATGTTCAACAGCGGTCCGCCCGAATTGCCCGGATTGATGCTCGCGTCCGTCTGAATCAGGTCGTCGTAGTCCTGGGCTTCGTCGACCTGCACGGCCCGGTGCAACGCGCTGATGATTCCCTGCGTCACGGTGTGCTCGTAGCCGTAGGCGTTGCCGACGGCGACCACCGGCTCGCCGGGCATCAGGTCGCTGGAGGTCCCGATGTGGATCACCGGCAGCGGCTCGGCCCCGTCGATCTTGATGATCGCCAGGTCGGTCTCCGGGTCGCGGTTGACCAAGGTGGCCGTGTACTGCTTCTGCGAGGCGGTCGTCACCTGGATTTCGCGAACGCCGTCGATTACGTGATGGTTGGTGAGGAGGTAGCCGCGCGGATCGATGACCACTCCGGTGCCCATCCCGTTGACGCGCCGACTCACTTCCCCCACCGCCGGTTCCGCGCTGGCCGTTCCGACCGTCTTCTCCCCCCGGATGTTCACCACGGAAGGCCGCGCTCCCTCGGCCGCTTCGACGATGGGGGTACGCCGCAAATCGGAGCCGCTCGACCGCCCGCACCACAGCACGGAAGCCCCGAGGAGTATCAGGCAAGCGGCAGTCGTCCGGCGGGCAGTCAACGAGTGGGGAACGGGTCGGTTAGGCATAGGAGATCCATCGGCGTTAGTGGGAAAACGTCGCGGCTACCATGTCAGCCGGGTCGCCACACGAACCCGTCGCCTCTGCGCGATTGTGTGGTACACCCTTGATTGATCGGACTTGCACTATCGGTGCCTTGATCAGGGGTGTCCCACGCGGAACAAATTACCTAGAGTCCCGTGAGTTCGGTTAGATAGGGTTTTTCAGTGGAAGGAGTACGGAGATATTGAGAAGATGGGTGCCTAACCCCTTTCCTTCTATGCCCATCTTGCCTAGGCCCTCAGTTGGACTGGTTTCGAGCGATCGGCCCCAGTTTCAGCTCCACGGACGGCGACGAACTCGAGTTGGACCCGCCATCTCCGTTTTGCGGTGGATCCTTCGCTCGCCAGCCTCCTGCGTTTTCCGGAACGGGAGCAGGGATCTCCTCGACAGAGGGGGTCCTGCCGGAGTCACCCGTACTCACACTGACGCCCCCCTCTTGGAGCCC
>CAYOGX010001006.1:0-2450 GCA_964403235.1 uncultured Planctomycetales bacterium
ATGCCGACGGACGACCCGGTCGTCCCGGCGGGCGGGACGGCTTCGCCGAAGGTCATCTTTCGGTCCGATGGCCGTCCGTACCTGCTCCGCCGCCGCCGCGCGGAGTTCTGCCCCGAGCCGATCTTGCGGTTCGACCACAGCGTCATCCGACGTCTGGCGGCAGACGGGCTGCCCGTCGTCGAGCCGCTGGTTCACCATGACGGCGGGACGTGGGTCGTCATCGACCAGGCCACCTACGAGGTGTATCCCTTCATCGAGGGGCTGTCCCTGATCGACCAGGGCTCGATCGAGCAGATCACCGACGCGGGCCGACAGTTGGGCCGGCTGCATCGCGCGACCGAGGGCTTCATCCCGGACGGCCGGAAGTACTGGCCGCGCGAGTTCCACATGGCCAACAATCGCGAGACGCTGGTCGATTTCCTGGAGACGCCCGCCTCGCACGGCCCGCTCCGTCCGGTGGCCGAACGCCTCCTGGCCGCCGCCGACCGCGTCATCGCCGCCCTGCCCGACGACGAGGTCGACGGATTGCCCCACTGCATCATCCACGGCGACTACACGTGGGCCAACATCATGTTCCGCGGGCCCGCCGTCGCGGGCATCTTCGATTTCGACTGGACCGACCGGCAGCCGCGGATCCACGACCTGGGCCGGGGCCTGGTCTTTTTCGGCACGCACCGCACCGGCCCGCTCGACCCGGACAGCATCTGGCACCTCGTACAGGGCTGGACCGCCGACGGGCAACGAACCCGCGCGTTTCTGGCCGGCTACGCCGAGCACGTCGAGCTGGCCGGGCCCGAACGCCACCTCCTGCCCGCCATGATCGCCGAGACCTGGTTCTGCTGCCGCATCCGCGCGATGCGCAAGGTCCCCGACGACGAGAAGCTCGCCATTCTGGCCAACGACTTGGCCCCCGCGCTCGATTTGATCGAGGCCGCCGACTGGCCCTGGAACATGATCATGGCACCGTAACCGGGCTGGCGCGAGATGGGAATCTCGCACCAGCAGGATCAATCAGCGTCGACGACGCAGCGCTTCCAGCGTCAGCAGCAGCAAGGCCATGCCCAGCGGGGGCATCGTGCCGCCGCCGCACTTGAACACTGCCTTGACGTGCTGGTCGGCGTCCATCGTCAGGTGCAGGATCGTGTTCGTGTCCTGGGTGGCGTGGTTGGCGTCGCCCGGAAAGTTCGGGTCGAAGACCGTCCACTTCTTGAACGACTTGCCCTCGTTGGGTTCGGCCGTCAGGGTCACCACCGTGCCGACCGGATAGACCGGCAGGTTCGCGTCGTTCGGCTCGGGGTCGAGGTCCACGCTGCTCGATGGCGCCTTGACCACCGTCAGTGTCAGCGAAACCGTGGGCTGGTAGGACTGGACGGCCACCGCCAGCGGGGTATTGGCCTGGTTGTGGTGGAGCGCCGCGTCGGCGACGGCCTGCCCCGGCGCCTCGTACCCGATGACGCGCGTATGCGTCAGGTAGTAGATCGGCGGCGACCCAGCCGGGTCCGTGTTGGGAATCGCCTGGGCGATCCACGCGCCGCTGGATGCGTATTCGAAGGCGTCGCCCGTGCACTGGGTATAGGAAGGTGAGCTGTCGTCGGAGTAGAACAGCGTATAGCCAAACGGGCTGATGTCGGTCTCGAGCCGGTGCGAGATGAGCAGCGCCCCCTGCGCGCCGGTGACCATCTCCCACTGGATCTCGCCGGCGGTGACCGTGTCCGGCACGCCGTCCACGGTCACGCCCGAGGTATTCAGATCATTGTAATAGGTCATGCCCGTTGCGGCTGGACTGTAGTCGTAGAAGTCCACCATCCCGGGGATCGCGTGCACGCGCAAGTGAGTCGCGCTGTCGTGCCGTCGCTCATAGAAGCGATGGACGCGTTGGGTCAGCGGCCCGCTGTTGGCGCCCATGTAGGATCGAAGCGCCCGCACCGGCCCGTCCTTGTTCACGAAGAACGCCCCTTCAGCGTTGCTAAACGTGTCCTCGCTACGGTTACACACCCCCGGATAGAACAGGTCCTTATGCCGGTCGAGGACGTCGACGCCGCTGGCGGCGCCGGCATACACGTTGACCTCGTCGCGGATCCAGCGATCGGAAAAGTGCGTGCGGTAGTAGGCCGAAAACGCCTCGGAGTCCTCGGGGTTGGGCCCGTTGCTCGTGTCGTAGTCAGGAATGTATTCCCCCGCCAGCAGGTGGAACGTGTAGCTGACGTAGTCCTGGCCTGCGTCGGGGCTGAGTGTCCCGTCGGTCTGGAACAGGTAAACGTACCCTGCACCGCCGTCGAGCGCGTCGGTGATCGCGAGCTCGACGCCGCTGCCTGCCACCGTACCCGCCGGCTCGCCTGCGCCAGGCGCCGCGCGGTCACCGGCGTCCTTGGCCATGAAGACCAGCTCGTCGTCGCTGTCGAACGTCGGATCCGTGTCCGCCCCGCAGTACGTATTCGGGTCGGCGTACG
>CAYOGX010001007.1:0-2449 GCA_964403235.1 uncultured Planctomycetales bacterium
GCCCTGCCGAGACGGCGCGGCGGGATCTGGCGATCCTGCGTCGATACCTCCAGGCCATCGAATCGCCCGGGCGGCGCGAGGTGCACGGTGAGTAGGACGTTGACGTGCAGGTCGTTGCTGCCGGACGTCGGAAGGCCCATATCGGCACTGGCGCTCGGGACCGCGTTCTACCGTTTCGAGGACAGAACGCGATGTTTCGAGATCCTGGACGCCTTCGCTCGATTCGGCGGCACGCTGATCGATTCGGGCCGCTTGTATGGCGACAGCGAGAAGGTGATCGGCGAGTGGATGGCCGCCCGCAGGGTCCGTGACCGGATGGTCGTCATCACCAAGTGTGGCCATGGCGCCGACGGCATCCTGCCGGCGGACGGCTTCGAGGACATGGTCACCGAGGAGCTGGCGACCAGCCTCGAGAGCCTCCAGACCGACTACGTGGACCTGTACATGCTGCATCGGGACAACCCGTCGATGCCGGTGGGCCGGATCATGGACCGGCTGAATCTGGCGCTCGACCGGGGGCGCGTCCGCGCGCTCGGCGCGTCCAACTGGGAGTACGCCCGCGTGGACGCCGCGAACGACTATGCGGACAAGCACGGCCTCGCGGGCTTCGCCGCCGTCAGCAACCACCTCAGTTTGGCCATCCCCACCGGGCCGTTCTACCCAGGACTGGTGGCGACCGACCCCGCCGGCGAGCGATGGCACGAACAGCGCGGTACGCCACTGATCGCGTGGTCGTCTCAGGCGAGGGGCTTCTTCTCGGGTCGGTTCACGGCCGAGATGCGCGATCGGCCCCGAGACGATCAGGACGACTTCACGAGGCGAATGCTCGAGATCTATTGCGCGGACGACAACCTGGAACGACGCCGACGCGCCACCGAGATCGGCGGGCGGGAGGGCGGCACCTCAGCCGTTCAGGTCGCGTTGGCCTGGCTGTTGCACAAGCCGTTCCCGCTCGTGCCCATCGTCGGGCCGCACAGCGTCGACGAGTTGGCCTCGTGCATTGACGCCACTTCGCTGAGGCTCACGGAAGCGGAGGTCAAGTGGTTGAACCTACAGGTGTAGTATGTGTACAACTGGCCCGTTCGTATCGGCGCGAATTTCTGGAGAATGCCCCATGTCCGCAGGGAATACAGACGTCATTGGTGTGCTTCTGCTGGTTGTCCTCGTCCTCGCCTTGTGCTGGACGCACACGGCGTTCGCGCAGCTCTATCAGCCGCCCAAGCCGCACAGCATGTGGGATACGTGGTTGTTTCCCCACGGCGACGAATACCACCTGTTCTTCTTGCAGAGCGAGCCGGGGGTGACGTGGAACACCATCGGCCGTGCGGTCTCGAAGGACCTGGTTCACTGGAGGCCGGTGCCCGCGATCCCGAGCAAGGGCCCCAAGGGCGCGTGGGACGAAGCGCCGACGTTGACGGGCATGACGGCCAAGATCGGCAAGGGCTACGTGATGTTCTACGGCTCGGCCAGCCACGGCCAACAGATCGGGATCATGACCTCGCCCGATCTCGTAACCTGGCGGAAACACCCCGGCAACCCCACGCTCAAGATCACACCCCCGCACTACGCCGGCACTGACTGGCGGGATATGTGCACGTTCTACGAACCGACCGAGAAGCGCTGGCACGGCTACGTCTGCGCCCAGGCCGGAGGCAACGAGCCCGTCCTCGAAACGATCAAGGACAAGACGCTCGTCGCTTGGGTGTATCTGGCCAACACGACGCAGCGCGGCGGCAGCGCGTTGACGCTCAACCACGGGGCCCCGCCCGGCGACGTCTTCGACGCGATCGTCTTCGGCGAACGGACGTCTGGCAAGTGGATGGCCGGCAGCAACTTCTATCAACGCACACCGGGCGACCAGTCCGCCTATCCCCCGGAAACGGCCGGGCCCGACACGCGCGTGCAGATCGCCGTCGTCTATAAAGGCAAGCAAGTCACGATCTATCGCGACGCGAAACCGTACGCGAGCTACACGATCGACAAGCCGGCCACGTTCGCCAGTGGGTCGGCCGTCGTGATGGGGCTTCGTCACATCGGCGCGAGCGACAAGGCACCGCGGTTCTTCGCAGGGGTGATCGAGGAGGCGCGGATCTACAACGTTGCCCTCGACCAGGCGGCGATACGCGGCCTGGCGCCCGACAGACCTTCGGACCCCAAGCCCCTCGCGCAATGGACGTTCACCGACGGCTCGACCCGCGACTCGATGGGGACGTTCCCCGACGGAGAGCTCCACGGCGGCGCACGGATCGTCGACGGCAAGCTCCATCTGGATGGCGTGGACGACTACTTCCTGACGCCCGCTAAGGGGCCCACGCCCTGCGTCGCGCACCTGGTCTCCAAGGACCTGGTCAAGTGGGCGTACCTGCCGCCCGTCTTTGTCAGCGGCGACTTCGTCGACATGGAGGTGCCCGACTACTTCGAGCTGAACGGCCGGCACTACCTGATGTTC
>CAYOGX010001008.1:0-2443 GCA_964403235.1 uncultured Planctomycetales bacterium
TGCCTCATGTTCACGACCTACGCGAGGTTCGGCGAGCCGGTGTCGGCCGAGCCGGACGGACGGGGCCAGGGCCAGCCGATCGCGGATTCGGCCGGTCCCGTGCAGGGCCGCGACCGCAACGGCCCGACGGCGATGCTCCGATCGGTAGCCGGCATCGATCAAGTGCATGCGCCGGGCACGCTCGTCGTCAACGTGCGGTTCAGTCGGTCGATGTTTGCCACGCCCGAGAACCGCGCCAGGTTGCAGTCGCTCATCCGCGGCTATTTCGACATGGGCGGCATGCAACTGCAGATCACCGTCGTCGATCAGGCGATGCTCGAGGCGGCCATGGTCGATCCGGAAAAACACGGCGACATGATCATCCGCATCGGCGGGTTCAGCGAGTACTGGAAGAACCTGACGCCAGCGCTGCGCCGGTCGGTGTTGGAGCGAACGGAGCATGAGTGACGCCGAGACCATCGCGCCCGAGGCGCAGACCGCGCCCCCCAACGGGCCGGACGCAACCGAACGGCCGGACTGGCTGACGGACCGGCTGATCCGGCTGCGCGAGCACGCGATGGGCGACCCGCCGCGTCCGTCGGGTTTTCGCGGTTTGGCGTATCTGCGGGTGATGGCTGCGCATCCGTACAGCGCGGCCGGCATGGCCCTGGCGCGGGGGCTGGCCGGAACGATCGAGACGTTCCCGGCGCGGATCGTGCATCCGGAGGACCCGCTGGCGGGCGAGCATCTGTTCGGAACGGGGCCCGCGGCCGATCTGGACTGGTGGCGCGATCACGTCTGTCCGGGCAGCGAGATGGCCGAGAAGCTCGATCGGGCGCTGGCCGAGTCGGCGCTAGACGACGGCGAACGCGCTGAGTACCGCGAGCTGTCGTACCAGATCCGCCACCACCCGATCCTCGATTCCGCCGCTTCGCTAAGCGACCACGTCCCGGAGGTGCATGACGCGATCGCGGCGGGCGTCTATTTCGGATCGGGCGCCAGCCTGAACCACAGCATTCGCGATTTCGCCAAGGTGCTCCGGGTGGGGTTCGACGGCATCGTGGCCGAGATCGGCGCGG
The DNA here is from genome assembly GCA_964403235.1 of uncultured Planctomycetales bacterium. Classification (GTDB taxonomy): domain Bacteria; phylum Planctomycetota; class Phycisphaerae; order UBA1845; family JAFGLZ01; genus JAFGLZ01. Next base: position 1,059 of record CAYOGX010001008.1, read on the forward strand.
CCCTGGCCAGGTGCAAACCCGAACGCCCTGGCGAGAAGGACCGGCTCGACGCGCTGGGGAGCATGAAAATCGCCGCGGAGGCAGCGGGCCGCATCGGCGAACGCTACGCGGCGGTGTACGCGCGAGCAGCCGAGGCGTGCGACAATCCGCAACGGGCGTCGGAGTACCACGAGCTGACCGCCATCTGCCGACGCGTGCCCCGTCAGCCCGCCCGAACGTTGCATGAGGCGATCCAGGCGCTGTGGTTTGCGCACGTCATCACGTGCGCCGAGGACCACATCAACGCGAACAGCATCGGGCGGATCGATCAGATCCTATGGCCGTACTACCACGCCGACGTCGAGGCCGGACGGATCGATCACAGCCGTGCCGCCCAATTGCTGGCGGCCCTGTGGATCAAACTGTACCAGGACTACGACGTCCAGCAGACGTGCCTGTCGGGTCAGACGCCCGACGGCGACGACGCGACGAACGAACTGAGCCATCTGTGCCTCGACGTGACCGAGGCGCTGGGGTTCGTGCGATGCCTGTCGGTCCGCATTCACCACCGCACGCCTCGGCCGTTCCTGCGACGGACGATGGAACTGGTGGGACGCGGCGGCGGCATCCCGTTCATCTTCAACGACGACGCGATCATCCCGGCGCTCGGGTTTTCGGGGATCACCGACCCGCGCGACGCCCGCGACTACGCGATGATCGGCTGTGTGGAGGTAACGATCCCCGGGCGGACCAACCCGCGCGCGGTCAGCCACATGTTCAACGTGGCCAAGTGTTTCGAGCTGGCGATCCACGACGGGGTCGATCCGGCCAACGGCAAGCGAATCGGCCCGAGGACGGGCGGGGGCTTGGCCCGGTGGCGGACGTTCAAGCAGGCCTACAACGCCTACACCAAGACCGTCAAGCATTTCGCCCGCCACGCCGCAGCAATGAGCAACTTCGGCGAGACGCTGCAAGACCACTGGCACCCGCAGCCGTTCCGGTCGTGCCTGACGACATCGTGTATCGAACGGGGTCGCGACGTGGTCGCGGGCGGCGCGAAGTACAACTACCATTCGTGCTGCATGATCGGTGGGCCGAACGTGGCCGATTCGCTGCACGTCCTCGATCAGCTCGTGTTCAAGTCAAAACGCGTCGACCGGGCGGAGTTGCTGGAGGCGCTGCGAACGAATTTCGCCGACGCCGAGCCGCTGCGACAGAGGCTGCTGCGGCGGTGCGCCAAGTACGGCAACGACGTGGCCGACGTTGACGGGCTGGCCGCCCGCGTGGCCGAGGACTACTGCCGGCTCATGAACGGACTGCGAACGCGGTTCGGCGGGCGGTTCCACGTGCACCTGTTCAGCTTCGTGTGGCACCTGGACCCGTGCGGGGCCAAGACGGGCGCGCTG
>CAYOGX010001009.1:0-2443 GCA_964403235.1 uncultured Planctomycetales bacterium
GCGCGGTGGTGCTCGTCCAGCAGTTGGAGGTGCAGGGCCTTGCCCGCAGGCGCCTCGAAGTGGACCGAGCCGTCGGCTTCCACTGGCGCGGTGCCGAGGATCCGCTTGACGCCGTCGTCTTGCAGCGACGACGTTCCGGGGCCGCTGAAGCGCGAGTCCCGCGTCCACGTCGAGCACGTCTTGGCGTCAAGCTGGAGGACCCGCACGTACTTGGCCTTGCGCCGCGGCAGGTCGGGCATGCCCTCGTAGACGTCGGCACTGAAGAACACGCCCGGTTCGGGTGGCTTGCGGTCCTTGCCCGTGCCCGGCCAGGCGACGCGATCCGTGTGGGTGGGCGGGCGCTTGCGCGGCTTGACCGGCAGGGCGTGCCAGACGTTGTACGCACCTTCGTAGACCAGCTCGCGGTTGCCGTAGACATCCATCAAATACAGCAGGAACTTGCCGGTCCGCCCGCCGATCCGGGCTGAGACGAGGAAGTCCTCCTCGCTCAGCGGATAGGGTGTCTTGTAGGCGGTATGGGGGCCCGACGTGTGGTACAGGGCCGATTCCGGCGGGTCGAGGGGCGGCTTGCCGCACTCGGGCCAATCCATGTCGCGGGTCACCTTGGTCAACCCGTGTGGGAAGTTGAACCCCTTGTCCGGATCGATGATGCCGATCGAGCCCGCAAACCAGTCGTGATGGGCCAGCCCGGTGAACATCACGCGGCGACTGCCGGGGATCGGCCGGGCCTCGGACAGGTGGTCGGGCCAGACGCTCTGGTTGCCCCAGAACGCGGCCGTGTTTGTCCCGTCCTGGTTGGTCGTCCAGAGGCTCTGGATCCGCCACAGGGCCTTGTCGGTGTACTCCCATCGCGAGTAGACCACCCGCCCGTCGTTGAGCAGCGCCGGACACCAGTCGGGTTCGTTGCCGCGGCTGATCAAATAGATGTTGCGCCCGTCCGCGTCGCAACGGGCCAGGATGTACGTATAGGTATAGGGCATACACCGCACGTACGTATTGCACCGTGTTGTCGTGAACATGATGTGCCCGTCGGGCAGGTAGATGGGGTCGAGATCGTCGTACTCGCCGTCGGTGAGCTGCCGCAGCCCGCTGCCCTCGATGTCCATTTCGTACAGGTGGAAGCTGACGTCGTCGTGCGGCTTGTAGCAGAACAGGACGCGCTTGGCGTCGAAGGACAGATCCGGCCGCCAGAAACTGCCCGGCGTGGCGGGGGCGAGCTTGCGGAGCTTCCCGTCCGGGCCAAGCCCGTTCAGCACGAGTAGCCTGCCGCCGGGGATGGCCATCATCGCGTTGCGGTGGCGGGCCTGATGCGGCCATTCCGCGCCCTGCGGGTAAGGCTGATCGATGAACAGCACCTGCGCGAAGTCCACGACGGGGTTCTTGAACATGATGCGGCGCTTGACGCGACGGACGGCCAGGTACAGTGCCTTGGCCTCGTCGGCAGCCGCGTCGGCGCCGGTAGTCTTGAGCGCGTCGACCCGCTTGAACAGCCGCCTGAGCTCGACGAGCTCCGGTTTCAGGTCGGGCGTTTTGGGGTTCTCGGCCAATCGGGCGGCCAGTTCCAGCGCCCATGCGATTTCCTGGAGGGCCCGGTCGGCGAGCGGCTTGCCCTCGGCCTGGAAGAGCCAGTCGCGCTCGAGGGCCGCGGCGGCCTCTGATGGGCTCAGCGTCTGCGTCGTTGGCTCCGTGGGCTCGACGTGCGGCGCGGGGGCGTGCGGAATAGATGATCTCGCCAGACGTTTGACCAACTCGCCAGACAAGCCGGCAAACGGCTTCCACTTGCCAATCGCGATTCCGGTCCCCGCCTGGAGCGATCCTTGTGATGACCACGTACCGGCGTAGCCCGTGGTCGGCCGTTTCAGCCCCGTCATGACCACGCACATGCCCGTGGGGATATCCACGGTCAGCAGACCCGCGGTCCGTGGGTCCAGGATGCCGTAATCGTTCATATGATCGTGGTGCGATTCGACGTTCGAATAAGCGCTCATCCGCACGGCATTCAGCGCCCTGTCGCCGATGTTGGTCAGAACGAATTCCACCGCCGCAACTGCGCCGGTGCCCATGATCGCACGGATGCGGATGCGGAGCCTCTTGTCGGTCGTCTCGACGATGCCGACGGCCTGCCGTTCACCGATGGCGCGGATCGGTTGGACGACGCGGAGGCGCTCCGGGGCGCCCTCGCGCCGCGTGATGGGCGTGCCGGCCCGTCGGGCCGAGCCGTCGTTGTAGTGCACGTAGTAGCCGAACCGACTGAGCTGACCGCCCTTGGGACACGCCAGCGCCTGCCGCGCGCCCTCCCAGAAGAAATGCCCAGGTCCTTCCAGTGCGAAGTCGGTGACGCCGTTCCTGATCCAGACGATCTTGCCGGCCGATTCGTCGAACGGCGCGGACGGCGGTGCGGGTAACTTGGCGAACTCGCGCCGCGCCTCGTCCAGCAGCTTCG
>CAYOGX010001010.1:0-2443 GCA_964403235.1 uncultured Planctomycetales bacterium
CGGCATCCTGTTCGACAGGACCGAGGAGGACTCGCCGGTCGCCAGCCTTGAGGTACGGCAGGCGACCATCCACGCGATCGATACCGCCACCATCGTTGAACGACTGACCCGCGGCCTGTTCGACCACACCAACCAGCTCGTCTCGAAGGACCACTGGGCCTACAACCCCGACGTTGTCGGCTATCCGTACGATCCCGACAAGGCGCGCGAACTGCTGGCCGAAGCCGGCTATCCCGATGGTTTCTCCACGGAGCTGACCTCCTGGAACTCGCCGCCGCTCACGGTGGACGCGTTCACCGCGATCCAGGCAATGCTGGCCGACGTCGGTATCGACGCCGAACTGAAGCTGATCGATCGCGGCCAGCTGGGTGAGATCGTCGTCGGCGGTACGTGGGAAGGGCTCATGTGGGCGGCCCCCGGCGCGCCGAACCCGGACGCGATCCGTGCCTTCATCGCCGACCTGTCGGATCGCAGCCCGCTGTGGAAGCTCGTCGAGCATCCGGCGGAGTACGAGGCGGCACTGGCGGCGGCGACAGCCACGGCCGACTTCGAGGAGAAGAAGGCCCACGCCTTCGAGGCGCAGCGTCTCTTCTTCGAGGAGCATGCCCTGATGATCCCGCTGTGGTCGCGGGCCGACCTCGCGCTGAAGTCGAGCAAGCTGCACGACGAGGGGCTCTTTGCCCTGAACCGGACGCAGTGGAACCCGGCCGAAGCCTGGCTCGCGCAGTAAGCGTCCGACAAAGCCGACGCCTCCCCGCCGGGGAGGCGTCCCGATGCCGCCGGGCCGTGGCGGCGCAACCAACCGACTGCGAGCACGCGCTGAATGAAACTGACCCTGCTTGGCACGGGCACGCCCAATCCGTCCCTGACGCGAGCAAGCTCCGGTTATCTGGTGGAAGCCGGCGGCGCCACGATCGTCTTCGATCACGGGCCGGGTGCGCATCACCGGCTGCTTGAGACGGGAACCCGAGCGGTCGACGTCTCGCATCTGTTTTTCAGTCATTTTCACTACGATCACTGCCTGGATTACCCGCGCCTCGTCCTCACGCGATGGGACCAGGGTGCGGACCGGATTCCCGACCTGGACGTTTTCGGTCCGTCTCCGCTGACACGGATGACGGAGCAGCTCTTCGGTGCCGATGGCGTCTATAACGACGACATCCGTGCGCGGATCGAGCACCCCGCGAGCGTCGAGACCTTCGCCGCACGCGGGGGTCATCCGCCGCGTCGACGACCCGCGCCCAATACCCGCGAGCTCGCGACCGGCGACGTGGTGGACCTCGACGGTGTCGTCGTCCGCACGACCGAGGTGCCGCATGTTCAGCCGTACCTGACGTGTCTCGCCTACCGGATCGAGGCGGACGGCCGCACTCTGGTCTACTCCGGCGACAGCGGGCCGAGCGACGATCTGGTCGAACTGGCGTCCGGATGCGACGTCCTGGTCCAGATGTGCCACTATCGGTCCGGTTCCGTGGTCGGCGCCGAATGGCAGAAAGGATCGTGTGGCCACCTTGAAGCCGCCGATGTCGCGGTACGTGCCGGTGCGGGGGCCCTCGTCCTCACGCATCTGCCGTCACAGATCGATGTCGCCGGGGTGCGCGAACGGATCGTATCCGAGATCGCGGAGATCTACGACGGGCATGTCTTCTGGGGCGAGGATCTGCTCGAGGTTCCGATGGACGGCCCGTCGCAGCGCCGACACGACGGCTAGCGTCTTGAGGCGGGTCCAGGTTCGGCCGATCCGGTGAACGTTTCGCCCCGACGCTTCGGGACCGGTGCCGTTCTGGTTGGCGCCGGCGAGTCCGATGAGATCGGTGTCGTCCCGGACCGATCGGGCCTTGCTCTGGCAGCCGAGGCCGCGAAGGCGGCGCTGGCCGACGCCGGGCTGGCGCTCGGCGATGTGGACGGGCTGTTCACAGCGCGCCTGGCGCCGTTGACCCTTGCGGAGTATCTCGGCATCGCTCCGACTCACCTCGACGGGACCTGGGTCGGCGGCAATTCGTTCGTGAGCGCGGTCCTCCACGCAGCGGCTGCCCTCGATGCCGGACGATGTTCCGTGGCCCTCATCGCGCACGGCCAGTGTGGACGAAGCGCACGCCGCCCGCCTCTGGTCGATACCGACGGCATCGGCCACGGCAACGTCATCGACAGTCCGGACCCCAACCAGCCGCATCTGGAATTCGAACTGCCGCACGGTTTCGTCGGTGCGGCTACGCATTACGCGCTTGCGTGCTCGCGCTACATGCACGAATTCGGGGAGGACAGGACACGCACTGCGCTCGGCGATATCGCGATGGCCTCGCGCGCGTGGGGTATGCTGAACCCTCGTGCGGCAGGGCGCGGGCCCCTGACCCGGGAAGCTTATCTCGCCTCGCCCCCGATCGCATGGCCGCTGACGCGGGCCGACTGCTGCCTGGTGTCGGATGCCGGCGGAGCGGTGGTG
>CAYOGX010001011.1:0-2435 GCA_964403235.1 uncultured Planctomycetales bacterium
CCGATCAGATGCCGGCCGTTGCTGAAGGCCCACCCGTTGTTGCCGGCATCGGTGGAGTACACCCACGCTTCCATGCCCCAGTTGTTCGTGCCCAGGTCATAGACCGGGGCTCTGTAGTGATCGCCGACGTCATCGAAGTCCATCGACAGCGTGCTCGCCGCGCCGGGCGTGTTGGCGCTGTAGGTCGGGTCACCGTAGCGGGTGGCATTGGTGCCGACGGCGGCCGTCGTGGGATTGTTGCCCAAGCCGCCGGCCACGGCCCCGGCATCGTCCTCGCCCAGGCGGTAGAGGCCGACGTCCGTCACCGTAGCCTCGGCCGCGCCCGCCAGGGCCAGGAACGTCCCAACGGCCAACAGCATCGCGATTGTCGTTCGTGTCGTCATCTCTGCTCTCCTTACGTGACGTTGATTCTCTCGCTTCTCTCGCTGTGAATCTCTCGCAGCCGCAGCGCTGCGGAAACGTGCTGTGTTCTGGTTCGGCCTGGCCGGTCGTCGGCGCAGAAAACACCCGTCGGCGACACCGCGGCGTGTGCCGTCAGACGGGTTCGGCGTTGATCGTCGTCCGATGCGATTGTGGCAAGACCTCCACTACCGAACGCGAGCCCCACTCCACCGAGGCCGCGAACGAAACGGATATCGACAGTCCTCTACACGCCTTCCGTTTGGAACCGCCGTTGTCTGGTCCGTATATTGTACCCGCCCGTCCCGCCACGTCAAGACTAAAATGACCGCCGGGAGCCGGTTGCGTTGTGGGTGTAGCACGGGCATCTTGCCCGTGAAAAGAGAGTCCGGCGACTCGTTTTCACGGCGTTTTGTCCATGGGCAAGATGCCCATGCTACCTTGCAGGCCCACAACGCAACCGGCTTGACCGCCGGCGGAGATTCTCCGCCGGCCCGCAGGTCACAGGTGGCTGCTCACAATCCCGAAGCTTGCCCGGCGGGAGCCGTCTCGCGATAATGGGCGGTCGTGGCTTGTTGTCGCCGGGGCTCCCGACCTGAAGTCTGCTCCGAGGAGACTGGATGCCTGCGCTGGATTGGATTGGCAAGTCGGCCGTTGTGAACCATCACCGCCAGGTGCCGTACCACCTGCTGCGGTGTGATGAGAAGCTCTCCGCGGGTGACGCCGACAGCGGCAATCTGCTGGTCCAAGGGGACAACCTGCTGGCCCTGAAGGCCCTGCTGCCCTACTACGCCGGGCAGGTCAAGTGCATCTACATCGACCCGCCGTACAACACCGGCAACGAGAATTGGGTCTACAATGACGCCGTCAACAGCCCGGAGATGCGAAACTGGCTGGGCAGGGTCGTCGGCGGCGAGGCCGAGGACCTCTCCCGCCACGACAAATGGCTCTGCATGATGTACCCGCGTCTGTCACTGCTGCGACGGTTCCTCCGCGAGGACGGGGCCATCTTCATCAGCATCGCCGACCACGAGGCGCACCATCTTCGTCTACTCATGGACGAAATCTTCGGACCGAAGAATTTCGTCGCGACAGTCATCTGGCAGAAAGTGTTCTCGCCCAAGAACACAGCAAGGCACTTCAGCGAGGACCATGACTACATCGTCGTGTATGCCCGCAATGGCGACCGGTGGCGGCCGAATCTCGTCAGCCGAACGGCTAGGCAGGACACGCGATACCAGAACCCCGATAGTGACCCACGAGGCCCATGGACGTCCAGCGACCTATCTGCCAGAAACCCCTACAGCCAAGGGCTCTATTCCGTCACAACCCCTTCCGGTCGGGTAATCGATGGCCCAACCAGAGGACGATACTGGACAGTATCGGAGGAGAGATTCAAGGAACTCGATACAGACGGCCGCATCTGGTGGGGCAAGTCGGGCAGGAACATGCCGAGACTGAAACGATTCCTTTCAGAGGTGAAGGAGGGGGTCGTGCCACAGACGCTCTGGATGCACGGGGAGGTAGGACACACGCACAGGAGGCCAAACAGGAACTACTTCGGCACGTGACTTTCGCAGACACGAAATCCGTCTTCGTTACACCCAAACCTACTCGCCTTCTCGCTCGCATCCTGGAGATCGCGACCAACGAGGACTCGCTCATCCTTGACTCCTTCGCCGGCACCGGTACGACCGGCCACGCGGTGCTGGCAGCGAACGCCGCGGACGGGGGCAGTCGCCGGTTCATCCTAGTCGAGATGGAGTCCGAGATAGCTGAGACGGTAACGACACAGCGCCTTCAGCACGCGATCCAGGGCTTCGAGACCGCGAACGGCAACAAAGTGAGCAAGGTACCCGCCCTCAGTGGTGGTTTTCGGTACTGCCGGTTGGGTAAGCCGCTGTTCGACGAGGCGGGGAACATCGCGAGCGAGGTGGGCTTCGACGATCTGGCGGCCCACGTCTACCTCGCGGAGACCGGCCAGCCCCTGCCCCGCCGGCGCGGCAAGGCCAAGACCAGCCCACTGCTGGGCGTCC
>CAYOGX010001012.1:0-2435 GCA_964403235.1 uncultured Planctomycetales bacterium
CACGGCCGGTCTGATCACGTTCGTCGAGTCGAGCCGTCCGCCCAGGCCGGTCTCGACCACGGCGATGTCGGCCTTCTTGTTTACGAAGTGCAGACACGCCGCCGCCGTCATGATCTCGAAGAACGTCGGTGCGTCCTTGGCGAGCCGTTTGACCACCGGCGCGATCTTGTTCATAATCCGCGTCATCTCGGACTCGCAGATCATCCGCCCGTTGACGGTGATGCGTTCGCGCAGGTCGATCATGTGGGGCGAGGTGTACAACCCAACCGTGTACCCGCAGCCCCGCAACATGTGCGTCAGCATGGTCGCGGTCGAGCCCTTGCCCTTGGTGCCGGCGATATGGACCGCGCGGAGCTTCTTATGCGGGTTGCCCAGTGCCTTGAGCAGCCGATTCATCCGTGAGAGGCTGAAGTTGGTGTGGTTGTAGCCAACCCGACCCTGCTTCTCGTAGTCGGTGGCCGAATTGAGGAAGTTCAGCGCCGCACGATAGGTACGAATGACCCCGTTCTTTCGAACCGTGATCGTCCTTCGCCGCGCCGAAGCTGTTCGAGAGATCCTTGATCGCGCCGCCATAGGACAGCATTCTAATGGGTTAGCTTCGACTAGTCAAGCACTTGGCAACGTTCCCGGGCGGCACGCGGCGGTCCCCCAGGGCGCGATTGCGCGTAACGTCTTTCATATAAATAGGTTAGCGAGAAATGGCGGCAGCCGCGCCAACTCGTGCCTCGTGCGAGGTTTTGTATGTTTTTGTCGAAGTCCAGACAATACCCGCGCCACTGGGCCTCCGTGCCCAACGGCCACACGCGCTTAAGCATCGCCCTTGCAGTAAGTTGGTGTCTCGTATCACCCACGGCGGTGGCCGGCCGGGATCCACTCCCGATAAGATCACTGCTCCTGCGCCACCCCGGCCTTGGCCCGTTCGCCGTTGCGGATCCCCCGCAGGCCCGTCTCCAGCTGACCACGAGGCAACACACGATCTTATCGGGTGTTCGCGACGGGACGCCGCTGATCGATGAAGCCGGGCTGTACCTATTGCTCGATCAGGCGAGCCGCCAAGGACGCGATCGCATCCTGCGCGAGGCCGTCACCTTTCGACGGAAGGACCTGCTCGCAGACCCGGGCGGACACCGCGGTCAGCTCGTGAAGGTCCATGCCCGCTATGCCGAGACGCTCTCGTTCCATCCGTCGAACCGCCGCCGTTACGCCGACGCGGCCTATTCGACACTGGCATGGGAACGTGATACGCTGGAACCCGTGTCGCTGGTCACGGTGGACGACCCGGGCCCTATTCGACCCGGCGCGGACGTCATCCTTGCGGGGTACTTCTTCAAGCTCCGTCGTGACGAGCCTCGTCGGCCCGACCGACAAACGGGCGGCACCAAAGTGCTCGTGCCGGTGTTGGTCGGCAGGGCCGTCGTGGTCGAGCAGCGATCGATGCCGCCGGTCCGCGGTGCCGGGGCTGCATGGGCTGCGTTGGTCGCGGCGGTGGTCCTGCTGGCCGGGCTGTGGTTTTGGATGCGGATGCGTCTCAAGCGACAGGATCGGCCTGGGCGGCGTGACAGGTTGCGCCGTCACGGGTGGGCCGAGCCGAGCGATCCGAACGCCCCCGAGAATCGACCCGTCGACCTCGAGACGCTGGCGCGGGGCGGGTCCTCGCTCGAGGTCGCCGAGGACGCGGAAGGGCCGGTCGCGCCCGGTGAGACGCGGCAACCGTGCGCAAGCTGCGGGGCCGTCAACCGCGCGGCGGCGCGGTATTGCGATCAGTGCGGCGCAGCCCTGGCTGCGTCGCAGCACGTGAATGGAGAACCGCAGGTCGATGAGAACGGTGCAGGTCTCTCTGGGTGATCGCGGTTACCCGATCTACATCGGGCCGGGGCTGCTGGCGTCGCTGGGCCGGCGGTTGGCCGAACGGTGTCCGGCCCCGACGGCAGCCGTCGTCAGCGACCAGAACGTCGCGGCACACTACGCGGACCGCGCGACGGCTTCGCTGACCGACGCGGGCTACCGGACACGCCTGGCGGTGGTCGAACCCGGGGAGCAGAGCAAGTCGCTCGCGACGGCCTCGACGCTCTACGACGAGCTGGCCGAGGCCGGAATCGAGCGAACCTCGCCCGTGGTCTCGCTGGGTGGCGGGATGGTGGGCGACCTGACGGGATTCGTGGCGGGCACGTGGCTCCGCGGCGTCCCGTTCATCCAGGTCCCCACCACGCTCGAGGCCGACGTCGACGCCGCCGTGGGGGGCAAGACGGCCGTCAACCATCCCGCGGGCAAGAACCTCATCGGCACGTTTCATCAGCCTCGCATGGTGCTGATCGATACCGATACGCTCAAGACGCTTGATCTGCGCGACCTCCGCGCGGGCCTGGCTGAGAGCGTCAAGCATGGCGTCATTCGCGACGCCGAGTTCTTCACGTGGCACGAGCAGCGCGTCCAGG
>CAYOGX010001013.1:0-2434 GCA_964403235.1 uncultured Planctomycetales bacterium
CGCCATCATCATCGCGCTGGTGGTCGGGCTGGCGGCGGGCTACTGGGCGATGCTGCACGTCCTGTACGTCAACGGATATACCACGACACAGAGCGGCGCGGGGTTGGCCTTCGCGACCGAGAGCTGGAACCGCATGAACAGCTGGGTCCGCGTGGCCCACAAGCCCAACTACCCCTCGGGCATCGCGGTGGTGTTGGGCGTGGTCGCGTCGTTGTTGCTGGCGGCCGGGCGACTGCGGTTCTCGTGGTGGGTGTTTCATCCCGTGGGGTACGCGACGTCGGCCAGTTGGTCGATGGGCAAGCTGTGGTTCTGCATGTTCCTGGGCTGGTTGGCCAAGGCGCTGATCACCCGGTACGGCGGCGCGCAGGCCTACCGCCGCGCCATCCCGTTCTTCATCGGGCTGGTCCTCGGCGAGTTCATGCTGATCAGCCTGTGGAGCATCTACGGTGCGGCCGCCGGCGTGCAGGTCTACCACTTCTGGGGATAGGTGCAGCGGCGTGGAACCGAATGGGCAGGGACATCTCGAGACGCGCGATTCCGGGGACGGTCGATGGGTGCGCTACGCGGTCGTCTGGACGATCGTCGCGGCCGGCATCCTGGGCGTGACCGGCAAGATGGTCTACGACGCGTCCCGCCCGTCACCACCGCCGCTACCCGGGGTCAAGGACGCCGGGGCGGCGCGAACGCCGTTCGATATGACCCGCGTCCGCGGGCACGTCCGCCATCTGTCGTCGCTCGGTACGCGGCTGGCGGGCTATCCCGGCAATACCGCCGCCGCCGAGTACATCAAGCAGACGCTCCGGCGGGCCGGCATCACCCACATCGAATCGCAACGGTTCAAGACGATCACGCCCGCCGTCGGCGACAGGCCCGGTGCGACGCCCGACATCGAGGCCGCGAGCATCACGCTGCCCGACGGCCGGCGCGTGCCGCTGTACCCGCTATGGCCCAACACCGCCCGCACCTGCCAGACCCCCCCCGAAGGGATCACCGGCCGCCTCGTCGACGGTGGCAGCGGCTCACTGGCGGACCTGAGCGGCAAGGACATCAACGGCGCGTTCGTCATCGTCGACTGGACGTGCGACCGCAAGTGGCAGCACGTCCCCGAGCTGGGCGGCCGGGCCGTCATCTTCAGGCCCTGCGACCGAACCACCGGCTATCAGTCGCGGTCCAAGGCGCTGACGATCCCGGCGAACATCCCGCGGTTCTACGTCCAGCCCGAGCACGTCGGCGTGCTCGAGGAAAACGTCGAAACGTCGAAACGTCGAAACGTCGACTCGGCGGCTGGGGGGCTGTCTACAATTCGGTGTGTGATGCGGTGGGCGTCTGTCGCGTCGGAGAACATCATTGCGCATCTACCGGCTACGCGCGGCGCTCGACGCCGCGGCGGGGACGACGACAACGACGCCCCGCTGATCTTTCACGCCTACTACGACAGCATCAGCATCGTGCCCCAGTTGGCGCCGGGCGCGGAGCAGGCCTGCGGGCCGGCGGCGCTGCTCGAGCTGGGGCGGTACCTGACGCAACGAGAGCGGCCGCGCGACGTCGTCTTGCTGTTCACCAGCGGACACACGCAGGCGTTCTCGGGCATGCGGGCCTATGTCTCGCAGTACCTCATGCCGCCGCCGACCGGATCGAAGTTCCGCAAGTTCGCCAAGCCGAAACAGCCGTGCGGGCTGCTGACCAGCCTCGACCTGACCAGCGGCACGCCGCAGCTCGGGATCTTCTGCCGCGGGTTCTTCTGTCTCCAACCCGACATCTTCGCACACCAGTGGTTCGCGCTGCTGGGCAGTAACCTGGCGCGGTACGTCCAGCCCGTCGTCGATTCGATCGTGGCGGATCGGCCCGCCGGCTTGGCGCAGGACGACGACACCAAACCGGTGGACCTTAACCTGTTTGTGGACGGCATCAACGCGGTCAAGGGCGCGAACTGGATGACGTACTTCCCGTTCATGGTCGCGTTCGAGAGCGAGCTGGCCAACCTCGGGGGGATCGCAGCCGTCACGATGGCCACGCCGAACGACTCGCGCGACCGCGTCGATTCGCCCATCGACACGTTCGACCGCGTGCGGTTCGATCGTCTGGCCATCCAGATGCGGATGCTCGCCGCGTCCGTCGACGCCCTGCTGAGCTGGCGCGGACCCTATGCCTCCAAGAAGTTCGAGAGTCTGTGGGTCACGCTCAAGGGCCGCGTCGTCTACCTTCATCCAAAACGGAGCTACGTCCCCGACTATCCCCTGCCCAACGCCGTCGTCGTGCTGAAGAACTACAGCGCCGTGTGGGACCAGGTCGGCGTACGGGCGCTGCCGATGCTGCTGACCGACGAGAAGGGCCGGTTCGAGATCGGCGGGCTGCTGCACACGCGGTGCGGTGGGTTGTTCCGGTCGTTCTACGACGTCGAGGCCTTCGGCGTCGACCCGGACACCGGCGCGAT
>CAYOGX010001014.1:0-2434 GCA_964403235.1 uncultured Planctomycetales bacterium
TGATGTGGGCCTACACCCCGACGCCGGCCCGAACCCAACGCTGGCTGGAGGCCCTGTGACCGACGCCGCAGACATCGCCGCCTACGACGAACACGAGGACCCCGAAGTGACCTCTGCGGAGGCCCCTCGATGGGAAAGGCCCACAGACCCGGGGGTTCACGGGCCGGGCGTCGCGACGAATCCCTACCTGCTGCGTCTGATCGACCAGCTTGACCGCAACCAGCGTGACCAAGCCGCAGCGATCACCAAACTTGCCGACACCATCCAGGCGGACAACGCCGCCATGCGCGACACCGTGACGTCGGCAGTTGGGGCCAGCGTCGAGCGGTTCGAGGCTCACAGCACGCGCCTGGACCGGACGGTGCGGTGGGTCGTTGGGGGTGCCCTGGTCGTGGTCATCGCGTGTGTGGTGGCTCTCGGTGCCGTGGTCGACGCGCGCATCGCCGTCCAGGCCGGCAACGTCAAGGTTGGTGCGTCCGAAGTCGTCGTCAACGAAGAAGGCGTGCCCGCCAGCCTCGCGCCTCCGGAGTCTTCGCGATAGGTCTACCGCCAGGGGGTAGCCCGTGCTGTACGCCATTCTCGCCCGTGTGGACACCGCGATGTCGTGGGAATGGTGCGTACTGTTCTGGTTCACCGTCGCCGTGATCTACGCCAGCGACCGCTGGGGAGACTAGCGCATGCCTGCGTCCGGGCGGACAGCAGCGAACAGCACGTACTGATCCGTGAACGCTGCGCCCGCGAGGTTCGCGGTGGGACGAATGACAATGCGCAGCCCCGGCCCAGGCACGCGCGGTGGGTTGGTGATTCGCGCAGCAGCCCCCGCTGTGGGGGCCGCGGTTTGGCAGGACGCCCCCGCGAAGTCTCCGCTGCTCGGGTTGTTGATGTCGAGCCACGTCGGCCATGGGGACACCACAGAGGTCACAGGCCCCGTGAGTGTTCCTGTCGCAACCGGGCTCGTCGTCGCATCGCCGATCCCGTACTCCAGCTTCGCCCCGACGACCCAAGAGGTCGACGACGCCACGGGGAAGTTGACAGGGGCCGCGCTGTTGGTTGTCAGGTCGAACACCCCACCCCATATGCCAGCTCTTGACGTTCCTGAGCCTCCGTTGTGCGCCACCATGGGAATGGTGTTCTCCGTACCCGCACGAATCCCTGTGTAGACCGAGAAGTTGCTGTTGGCGTCGTTGCGGGGACCATACTCCACGAGAAGGGTCACACGCCCGTCGGACACGTAGGGCTCAATGTCGAAGTCCAGAACGTACAGCGCAGAGTCGTTCGCCGTGTCGTCGAATGACATGCGCAGCGTGTAGTTGGGGTCGTCACTGGCCTGGACAGCCAGTGCCCCGCCGGGGGCCACAAGCGTGGTTGCTCCAGACATAGCTGAGGGGGAATGGGATCCCACGCACGCGTACCTGCCGCCCGCGGTCCAGGCAGCCCTCCACCAGTCCCCCCGAACAGTCCAACGCCCATGACTACTCCAGCGGGTACAGGGTGGCGTAGGCGCGGTAGGTGATGCCCGCGACGTCGTCGTCGTCTCCCGCGAGATCCGACGTGTACGGGTACAGCGCCGTGACGCCCGCAAGCTGCAACACGATCGGAGCGAAGCCTTCGCCGATCTCAAACGGGGCGGCGTAGTCGGCCCGCGGACCACCACCGTAGGAGCCCATCACCTGCCAGCCGTCAAGCTGACCTCCGGCGCCCTCACGCTCGCGGAAGATGCGCAGGCGGCACGTCTCCGCGTCCGCCTCAATGGCCAAAGCGGTTCCACCCGCACCGGTCACCGACACGTCGATGCCCACGCTCGCAAGGCCCGAGATCGACAGCGAGACGACGGCTCCGGTGGCGGACGACGACACGTTCGTGAGCGCATCCAGGGCTGCCGCAAGCGCCGTTGCCGTCGCGTCATCGTCTCCTGGCGTCGCGGCGACCGGCACGAAGGCTTGGCCCGCCACGGTGCCGCCGATGGTGTCGCCGCCGGTGGCGGAGGACACCGTGATGTCCGCGGTGCGCACGGTCCCGTCTTCGCGACCGGATACCGCAAGCTCGGCCGCCGTGAGCGTCGACACGTCGATGCCTGCGAGGCTCGGCGTGGGCACCACAGTCGGATCGAAGTCGATCGGCTCGGCGAGCGGCCCAACGGGGTTGTTGGGCGTTGGCCCTGGGGTCACGTTGGGTGGGCAGCAGCAGGACGTCATGGGATCACCTTCCCGGTGTAGCTGCACGGGCGGACGCGGATCGAGCGGAAGGCCCCCGCTGCGAGCGCGTCGGCGTCGTCACCGTCCACGCCGACGACTTCCCCGACCAGCGGGTACAGCCACCGATAGGGGCGGACATCGGCCAGAGGCGTCCATCCGTCCGGCCCTGCCGACCCCTGGAGGGTGCAGCCGTTGGTGCCGGTGTAGAGCGCCCAGCCGGAGCGGTTGATCGTGACGTC
>CAYOGX010001015.1:0-2425 GCA_964403235.1 uncultured Planctomycetales bacterium
CCCGGGGCCGCGGTTTGCGGGTCACGTAGACGCCCGGAAAGTCGTCGCTGGTGGTGATCTCCAGATAGGGGAAAGTCTTGTCGTCGCGCAGCCGCTCGTTGAACGGCGGCTGGATGTCCTTGATCAGCCGGTTTTCCTGGAGCAGGGCGTCGACCTCGGTGTCGCAGTCGAGGAAATCGATGTCGACGACCTCGCCGGCCATGCGTGCGATCTCGGGCCCACGGGTCTTCAGCAGGTCAGCCGAGTCCTGAAAGTAGCTGCTGACCCGCGCGCGGAGGTCCTTGGCCTTGCCGACGTACAGCACCCGGCCGCGGGTGTCCTTCATCAGGTAGACGCCCGGCGACTTGGGGAAGTGCCGGATCTTCTCGCGGAGGTGCTCGATTCGTTTCTGGTCGTCGTCGAACTGCACGGGTATCACCCTCCCCAGCGGCCACCGTTATTGTATGATACGTCGTTACTGTCCGTTCGTGAAATCATGGCCTGTCACTGAACCGACGTCGATGAGGGTTACAATCATGGCGGGACGCCACACCGTGGACATTTATCCGAAACCGCGTTCTATCAAGACCCACCGAGGCAGGTTCGCCCCGCAGCGTGGTCCGTTGACGTTGCGATTGGCCGCCGGTGCGCCGAAGTGGATCAAGGCGGCCACAGCCATCGTGGGCCGGGAGATCGCGCGGGCCGTTCGGCGGAGAGTGACGGTCCGGTCGGATCGTCGCCTGGTCCGCTGTACCGCAACGGTGGACGGCGCGGGGGTCGATCCACCGAAGGTGATTCGCGCGGATCGCTCGTCGCCGCCCGGCACGGCCGATCAGGCATATGAGATCGACGTCCAGGCGGATCGGATTGCGGTCCGCGGCAGCGGCTGGGCTGGATTGGGCCACGGGATGATGACGCTGCTTGACGGTTGCGCCGGTGGGCTGCGGCGCGTGCGGATCTGCGACGCGCCGCGGTTCGGCATTCGCGCGATGCTGTTGCACCTCAGCTACAACCAGTGGCGAGACAAGCCCGCGAAGGACATGGTCTACGGCTACAGCGATCGCCTGCGATTTCACAAATCCGTGTTCGATGAGGCGATTGCGCTGATGGCCCGGCTTCGGATGAACATGGTGATGCTCGACCTGGGCGACGCGATCCGATACCGCTCGCACCCGGAGATCGCCGTCAAGGGGGCGTTGACGCCGGCAGGGTTAAGGCGTCTGCTCGCCCAGTGCCGCGACCTGGGCATCGAGCCAATCCCGAAGCTCAACTTCGCCACCACCCACGACGTCTGGCTGAAGGACTACGAGAAGATGGTCGGCACGGAGCGGTACCATCGGGTGTGTGACGACCTGATCGCCGAGGCAATCGAGCTGTTCGACGGGCCGCGGTTCTTCCACATCGGCATGGACGAGGAGACGATCGAGCACCACCGCGGCCTGGGGCTCGAGCACGTCGTCCTTCGCGAGGGCCAGGCCTGGCTCGACGCGGTCAAGCGCTTCGACCGCACGGTGCGGCGACACGGCGCGCGGACCTGGATGTGGGGCGACCCGTTGTGGCCCGACCGCGAAGGGCCGACGCCGGCCATCCCCAAACGGATCCTGTTGAGCGACTGGAACTACTCGAGGCAGAAGGCGTTCCCCACCTCGGCGGCGATCGCGAAAATGGGCTATGACAACGTCCCGGCCGGGGCGAACTGGACGCACGACGAGAACGTCGGCCTGCTCGCCCGGTTCGCGGCCAGGCGACTCGATCCCAAGAAGGTGCCCGGCATGTTGATGACCGTTTGGAATCCGACGCTGAGGAACTGCCGGTGCAACATCCTCAACGCGATATCGCTGGCGGCCGGTGCGTTCTGGAACCCCGAGGGTCCGTCGCTGTCGCCCTGGCCGCGGGATCATTCAGGCGGCCGGCTCACCGGGCGGCGGTGACGTCATGCGGAGCGCAGGCATGAGAAGTGCGACCTGGCTGTCCGTCGTAGCCATGGCATGGACGACCTGTTCGTCCGCCGATGCCGAGCCGACCGACACGTTCCGCCTGTGGGCGTCGGGGTGTTGTCACGTGGGGACGGACCTGCGCGTGTCCGGGCGCGAGAGCCTGGCCGACGCGATCCGGCATTCGGAGCACGGCGGTGATCAGGGCGGTCCGCCCTTCGACTGGGACATCGCGGTGCACCTGGGCGATTTTTCCGGAAACCAGGGTCCGCCCAAGGACGACGAGGGCCGAGAAGTCGTCCGCCAGTTCGCCGCGCTGGGCAAGCACACCCGCGAGCAGTTCTACTGCCTGGTGGGCAACCACGATGCGACCGTCCCCGGTCAGCCGCGTCAGGGGTGGTTCCGCAAGTGGGTCGACCCGACCGGCGAGCACACGAAGCACTCGGGTGTGGACGCATCGAAACGGCCCTACCCGATCGAGGGCACGTGGGAGCGCTACGCGTTCCGCGCGG
>CAYOGX010001016.1:0-2421 GCA_964403235.1 uncultured Planctomycetales bacterium
GCTGTCCCCAGCGACCCAAACACCAAGTCGTTCAAGAAGTGGCGGATCCGGGGACCCAACGACGCGAACGATCCCAACTACCAGGATGTGATCGACACCAACAACCCGCTGCACCTGACCATGGATGGAGACTACAACGTCAGGGCCTTCTTCAAGTGCGGCGGAGGCGGCGGCATTGAAGAGGCGCTTTCGCTGCTGATCGTGTTTACGACGCTTGGGTTCCTGGCGCTGCGACGACGTAGGTAAGCGTCTTCAGCTGTTACACCGATTCGGCTTTGACCCGGGAACGGGAAACGGGACAGGTTCGTCCGCTGAGCCGACATCATAATGGACTCATCACAAGTGGCGAACGCGTCCTGTTCGTCCTTGTACAACCCGACACCGATGCCGGCCAGGATGGCGTGGCCCGGCGAGGTCCGACGGGGGAAAGACATAACATCTTGGTAGATGGGCAATTGCGCTCCAATCGGGCGGGGGTAGGACCAGCGGGGATCGGATCGGGCACCCGCCCGTCGCCCGGAAATCCGCTGGCCCCGGACCGCGCTGCGCGTATCATGACGCCCGGGCAAGAACCGGAGCGACGACATGGTAACGTTGGTGGGATGGGCATTGTTTGCATACGCGGCGACGCCGGGTTCAGGCGCGCTCCGCGATGATTTCGACGGGGACACGTTAGCGGATTGGCAGGTCGTCGACGTCGGTCGGCAGGCCGGGCCCGGCAAGTGGTTCATCGCCGACGGCGCGATGCACCAGACCAGCAACATCTACGAGACGCGCATGCAAGGGCGCCATCCCGAACGTGAATGGGCGGGCACGATCCTGGTTTGGCGGAAGGCGGACGTCGCCGACGCGCTGTTCGAAACGGAATTCTGGTCGACCGACGACGACGGCATCGGGTGCGTGTGGCGATACAAGGACGCCGACAACCACTACCAGTTCCAGATCGACGGGTCGGCGAAGTTCTGGCAACTGACCCGCCGGGTCGGCGGGCGGTTCACGTGTCTGGCCAGCGGCGACGAGTTCTACGTCCCCAAGCGGCACTATCGGTTGCAGGTCCGGTTCCGAGGGCCGTTGATGGTCGTTTCGTTGGACGGGCGGGTCCTATCCGCGGTCCAAGACACCGCGTTGACGTCGGGCCGCGTCGGGTTGGTGTCGCGCGGGAACGAGGGCAGCCACTTCGCGTATGTCCGCGTGGCAGCCGCGTCGGAGCCCGCCGATGCCAGCGTCGTCGAGCGCGTGCTGTCACGTTGGTACCTGTCACACGTGAGGCTGGCGCGTTTCGGCTACCGCCCGGGCGACCGGGTGGCGTTGCACGTGGGCAAGCCCTTGCGTGAGCGAGGCGAAGCCTGCACGATCAAGCTGCTCGACCCTACGGGTCGGGTGGCGGTCAAGACCAAGCTGGCCGTCGAGGCCAAGCGTCAGGAGATCTGGCAGGTCCCCGAGGGCAAGACGGGGGTCCACACGGTGCGGATCATGCTGGGCGAGCGGGGTCATCGCGACTTGTGGTTCAACGTTGGGTCAGGACGGCCCCGGGCGGGGGCGTGTGCGCACCGGGGCGACTGTCGGGTCGCGCCGGAGAACACGCTGCCGGCGATTCGGCTGGCCGTCGAAAAGGGGGCGCACCAGATCGAGTTTGACGTGCAGATGTCCAAGGACGGCAGGCTCGTGATCATGCACGACCACACGCTCGACCCGACGACCAACGGCAAAGGTCCGGTCGGTGACCTGACGTTCGCCGAGCTTCGTGCGCTGGACGCCGGCTCGTGGAAGGGCAAGCGGTTCGCCGGGACAAAGATCCCGACGTTTCGCGAGGTGCTCCAGGCCGTACCGCCCGAGATCTTGCTGAACTGTCACCTCCGCCGGGCGCCGGGACTGGCGGCGAAAGCCACCCGGCAGATCGTCGAGCTGGGTCGGCTCGATCAGTGCTTCCTGGCGTGCAAGACAGAGCAGGCGGCCGAGGCCAAGGCCGTCTGCCCGAAGGTCAAGATCTGCAACATGTCGGGCCAGCGGGGCCCCAACAGCGACTATCCCGATCGGACCATCAAGCAGGGCGCCGAGTTCATCCAGTTGGTCGGCTGGGATGACTCGATGCCGGTCGTCGCGGCCAAGCTGCGCGAGCACGGGGTGACCGTCAACTACTTCGGCACGAGCGACGAGGCCGTGATGCGCCGGTTGATCGACAGCGGCGTCAATTACATCCTGACCGATCACCTCGACCGGATGCTGAAGGTCCTGGGCGATTACGGCGTCGAGCCGGTCCGCGTTCGCCGATCCGACCCGTAATCGTCACACCAATCTTGTCCGGTCTCATGATACCCGTCTTGCCATGTCACCCGGTTGGGGCAAGATAGCGGAGTTGCGTCCGCCTAAGCTGCTTGGAGAAATGTTTGAACAGATGAGAAGGTTGGGTGGCCCACCTCT
>CAYOGX010001017.1:0-2413 GCA_964403235.1 uncultured Planctomycetales bacterium
TCTCTCGGCGTGTTCGTTCGCGATGTCGGGCAGGCCGTGAATCTGGCCGTCTTGGTGCTGTTCTTCCTGTCACCGATCTTCTACCCGATAGAGCGAATACCCGAATGGGCCCAGACGGTCAGCCTGTTCAACCCGCTGGCCGTCGTGGTCGAAGATGCAAGGCGCTTCGCCATCGCCGACGACCTTGTCCCATACAAGCCGGCCAACTGGCCGGCGACGATCGGCATGTTGGGCGCGTCGGTGCTGTTGGCGTGGACGGGATTCCTCTGGTTCATCAAGAGCAAGCGTGCGTTTGCAGATGTCATCTGATACGGCCATCACGATCGAGGGGGTCTCGAAGTGCTACCGGGTCTATGACCAGCCCATAGACCGGCTCAAAGAGGCCCTGTCCCGACACCGCAGGACGTACCATCGCCAGGTCTGGGCCATCAATGACGTGTCCTTCGGGGTCCCCCGCGGGAGCAGCCTGGGGCTCATCGGTCGGAACGGGGCGGGCAAGAGCACCCTGCTTCAAATCATCGTCGGCACCGTGCCCCCCACTTCAGGCCGCGTCACGACCTCGGGCCGGATCAGCGCGATGTTGGAACTCGGCGCGGGATTCAACACGGAATTCACCGGTCGCGAGAACGCGTATTTGTCCGGCGCTATTGCCGGCATCGGCCGGCGTGAGATGAACGAGCGCTTCGAGGAAATCGCGGCGTTCGCCGAAATCGGTCGCTTCATTGACGAACCGGTCAAGACGTACTCGAGCGGCATGTATGCCCGACTGGCTTTTGCCGTAGCCATCCACGTCGAGCCGGACATCCTGGTCGTCGATGAGATCCTCGCCGTCGGCGATCTGCCTTTCCAGCAACGATGCGTCTCAAAGCTGCGCGAAATGAAAGAGCACGGGCTCACCCTGCTGTTTGTTAGTCACTCGATCGACGCGATTAGGAGCGTCTGCGATAAGGCCGTCCTTCTGGAAGAAGGCAAGATGCTCTACTACGGCCGGAGCGAGGAGGCCGTCAACCAATACCTGCAACTCGTTCGCGAACAGATGAACCGCGACCAGATCCGCCCGAAGGAAAGCTGGATCGCCGAACCCGAACCGCTTCACAACGAAATGGGCACGACGCGCTATGGCACGGGTCACGTACAGATCCAATCCGCCGAACTGCTGGGCGAGGACGGCAGCCGCCGGCGCGCGTTTGCGTTTGGAGAGGAAATCACGCTGCGCGTCGCCGGTCAGGCCTATCGAGACATCGATCACGTGAGTGTCTCGTTCCTGATCCGGGACGTGACCGGCATCGATCTGACCGGCACGACAACATTTGACGAGCGGACCGAGATCCCGCCGCTGAGATCAGGGCAGACCTTCGCGGTGCAATTCAGATTCAAGAACGTCCTGCGTATCGGCAGCTTTGGTGTATCGGTTGCGTGTCACCGAGTCAGCCAGCGGAACTACAACGACAATGTTGCCCTGGACCACGTGGACGCCGCAGCCGCCTTTGAGGTGATCTGTGACCCCAACCGGCCGGTGCATTACAAGTTCGACTGCAATTGTCGGGCCGAGGTGACTACCTTCGGGGTGGGAACGCAATGAGCAGCAAGAGCGGTCAAGACAGGCCCAATGAAGCCTATTGGCAGACGCATCTCAAGTGGTACGAGGAAGAGCAGGCGCGCCGACGCGACCTCATGCCGACCTACATCATCCAAGAGGCGTTCCTGTCGGACTACTTCGCTCGCTGCGGCAAGGTCAAGAGCCTCGAATTTGGGTGCGGATTCGGCCGATTCCTGCGTCTGTTGTCCAAGCTGCCAAACGTCGACATGCACGGGGTGGACATTAGTCCGGAAAGCCTGGAGTGCATTAGCACCTGGGCCGAACCGGCATGGTTGCGAGAGCACATCACGTTGATTTCGCCCCGCCAACGGCTGCCCTATGAGAACGACGCGTTCGACATCGTGTTCACCGTGAGTGTGCTGATCCACGTAACGCCCGAGGACGTCCGCTCACTGATGGCCGAGTTGGTTCGGATTACTCGCGGGCACATCCTCCATCTGGAGAACCCCGTCACCGACCGGCCCAAAAAGATCACCGACTACCACGGGGGATGTTGGGCGCATCCGCTCGTCGACCACTACAAGGAACTCGGCGTGGAGTGTGAAGTGTTTCCCAATCACAACACGCGCCAGTCCTTCTATCGGGCGATCATCGACAAGACGGTACCGTTGCCCGAGGTCAACCCCCTGGTTGCCGAATCGCTGCATGAGTTGGACGAACGCGTGAGCAAGTCCAACGACTACACCGAACGGAGCCGCGTCATAGTCAAGGCAATGGATGACCTGCGCAGTGAGGTCGCCAAGGTCAATCAGCATCTGCGCGAGGAAATCGGCAGACTGTTGGACGACATCCGCGCGGACATACAAAGCGTTC
>CAYOGX010001018.1:0-2410 GCA_964403235.1 uncultured Planctomycetales bacterium
GCTTGCGTGCTGATCTCCGGAGCACTGTGTCGCGCATCGTAGAACTTCCGCCGCGCATGCGCCCAGCAGGCAACCTCCGTCACCTCGCCGCCCGCTTCGCCTGCGTAGATCCCGTCATACCCGCCGAACGCATCGGCCTGCAGATACACCCGCTGGCCCTTGCCCCAGTTACTCAGGAACGTCATCGGCCCGTCGCGACTGCGGCTCGGCGTATACGCGAACACCGTCTGCGGATGCGCCTCATCGCCCAGGTAGACCCAGAACCGCCCCGTTCGCGTCTGTGTGCGGCTGCGATCCTGAACCTTCACCGGCGTGTCGTCCGTGTGAATCACCTCGGACGCCCGCACTTCGTCGACCATCAGGTCGTATAACGGCCTCAGCACATCCGCACACTGCGCCGCCCAATCGCACATCGTCGAACGGGCAATCTCGATCCCGTGCCGTTTGAGGATCCGCTCCAGCCGGTGCATCGGCAGATGGTCGCCATACTTGCTGACTATCACGTAGCTCAGCAGCCCCGGGGCCGCCAGGCCCTTCTCGATCGGCTGAGACGGCTTGTCGGCCGTGACGATCTGCGGACCGTCGGGCGAAGCTTCGGCTTCGCATTTCGGGCAACCGTAGGTCAGGCGAACGTGTTGGATCACTTCGACCTTGGCCGGGATGTAATCGAGCTGCTCGTGCGTCTGCTTGCCGATGACGTGCCGCATCTTCCCACAGCACGGGCAGGGCTTCTCGTCTTCCGGCAGGTCATGGATGATCATCGTACGCGGCAGATTCGACGGCAGCCGGCGACGGCCATGGCCCTGGCGCTTCGGGGCAACCGTTTCCGCCTCGAGCACCTCTTCAGCCGGCCGCTCCGGTATGGCCTTGTCGATCAGATCCTCGAACAGCAGCCGCTGGTTCGGATCCAGCTTCTCCGACGACCGGCCGTAGTAACGACGCAGCAACGTCTGCAACTGATGCTGCAGGTCGCCGATCTCGCGGTCCCGTTGTTGGACTTGCGCGAGAAGCTCCTCATGCAGGGTTTCAAGGAACGTGATGCGCGAGGATCGTTGCTCGGCCGAGACACGCAGTTGCGTCACTTCGGAGGACAGGCGGTCATGCTTGGTGCGAAGCTGCGACGCCTCCGAGGATAGACGGTTACGCTCGGCGCGAAGCCGTTCGTTCTCGCGGCGAAGTGCTTCAAGGGTTGCGGACGAGTTGTTGGGATCATCCGTGATCACGATCCCATTCTACGCAACACCAAGTGTCCTGCAAAAACATTGTGATTCATTGAACATTCCGATGGATTCACGCCGGGCGCTGGAACCGCTCGCGACGCCTGATACTGCGCAGGTCGATTCCCTCCAGCAGCATCGCCAGCTCGCTGGCCTTCAACTCGACATGGGTGGCGCCGTCCTTCGCCGCCGGCATCCGGAACGTGCCTTTTTCGAGCCGCTTGTACCACAGCGCGTAGCCGTCGCGATCCCAATACAGGATCTTGAGCCGGTCGCGGCGCCGGCCGACGAACAGGAACAGGTGCCCGCTCAACGGATCATACCCCAGGCCATCCCGCACAAGTACGGCCAGCGTATCGAAGCCCTTGCGCATGTCTGTCGGCGACGTGCACAGGTAGACCCGAGCCCGCAGCCCCTGATCCAGTTCGCCCAGGCTCGGCAACCTCAGCATGCCCGACGCTCCAGGACGTCCAGCACGGTGGCCAGCGAGGCTGAATCCACCGTACCATGCACATGCACACGCCGCCCGTCCGTCAGCACGATCTCGATCCGCGGATCCACGTCCCGCGACAGGTCCTCGGTCACGTGCACCGGCACGAGTGATGGCGCGTGGGATTCCGCATCGCGCCGGGCCAACTCCCGACGCCACCAGTAGAACGCCGTCTCCGTTACCCGATGCTGGCTGCACCAAGCTCGGACCGACTGCCCGCTCCTGGCATGCTGCTCAAGCCGATGACGCCACGCCGCTTCCTTCTCCAGATCACGTGATGTGCCCTTGGCCATACGTCATACCTCCTCTCAGGAAGGCATGGTGCCAAAAACGGCCGCGGGATTGAAGATGGGGTTCACCGTACGCTTACAACTCATCTACGTAGTCCGGGCCATAGACGTACTCTGCGCGCGTCTCGTCCGTCTGCGGATCAGGATGGTCGATCACCTCCTGGATCCGCCTGACGCCGCCGTAGTAGTAGTGCGTGGTCTCGAGTTGGCCGGCGATGCGGACCGTGGCTACGATCAGCCGGCCCAGGGCGTCGTATGTGAATTCCGCGAGGATGGGCCCGAGCGCATGGATGGGGTTATTGCCCGGGTCAGGTGCAATAAGTCCGGCCGCGTCGAAGTCGTTTTCGTCGAGCGTGCCGGCGTCGCGCACGGCAGTCAGCCGGCCCCACGCGTCGTAGATGTAGATATACAGG
>CAYOGX010001019.1:0-2408 GCA_964403235.1 uncultured Planctomycetales bacterium
CCCACGTACGAGGTCGTAAATTCGGTCTCGAAATTCGTGACCCCATCCACACCCATGACCGCCTCGATAATGCGCGACCGATAGCACGGTTCCCCGATGTCCAGATTGTTCACGTAGGCCATGATCGCGGTCACCGCGAGCGCCTGTATCGTGACAGCCGTCGCATAGCTCTCGATAGTGAGTGTCCCCGCCACAGACACCCAGTGCACGATCGCAGGTTGCGCCTGGTGATAGGACCCGGACGGCGCGCACCCCGGGTAGTTCACCTTGTCTGCGGGGTCCCCGTCGAGCCGCTTTTGTGCGTCTTTGATCAGCCCCGTGTAGTACGGGTACTCCGCGAATTCGACCTTCATCCCGGCCGTGAGCGGGGCCTCGCAGTGAATCAGCGCCCACGCCTCGTACACGACCGGAGCGATTCCGGGCGCGGGCGTGACCGTGATCACTGGGGCCATGCCCGGCACGATCGGACCATTCGGCAACAGAAGGTCCATCTCCCCGCCGTAGGCAGAGTCCAGAAGGGTCCCCGCGGCCTGCGTGTCGGTCTCGGCGCCGGCAGTGCCCATCCCGTCGTCTACGAGGACCTTGACCGTGGTCGAGATGTCCGGGTAGGACTTGACCGCGACGAACCGAGCGGAGCGCTCGCCGTACACGGCCTTGCGAACCTCGGTGATGACCCCATCCTTGTGTGCCTTGCCCAAGCCTCTGACGTGGCTTCTCATGGCCTGACGGTACGTGACGTCGGATTGCTGGTCGTTGCCCCCGGTGAATCCCGTCGGGGTCGAGACGCTCGTGACGCCGGCCACGGGGCCGACCAATGCCATGTCCACCGGCTCGCTGTTTCCGATGGCACCGGCCTCCGAGCAGACCGCCGGGATGTCGCCGGAGTCCGTGCTGCCCGCGAAGATGGTCCCGGCTGCCGTCGTGTGGTAGACGACCTTGCGGCCCTCGGCCTCGAGGCTGGCTCTCGACCCCTCTGGAATCGTGATGTCCCCGATGATTCCCTGTCGACTGAATACCAGGTAACCGGACGCCTTCGTCGCTGGGCCCCGCTCCTGTTCGGACGGGAGGACCTCCACGCCGCGGTCGTCGAGGTCCTCGCCCGCGCACTCGTCGATGTCGTACAGGAGTTCGATCGCGGCGATCGCCGTGTCGCCCTCCGCAATCTGCCGGCCCACGCCGCCGGCCAGCTGGGCGAGCACACCATTCGGGCGGACGTCAGTGAGCACGGTCCTGGCCTTGAGGTGGGCGAGGATTCGGTTGGTGACCTCTGATTCCGATCGTGGCGTGAATCTGCTCAACCTGCCCTCCTACCCGACCGACGTATACACGGCCACGCCTTCGGCGCCCCACGGCGTGATCTTCATGGTCACGGGGACCGTGTCGCCGGAGATGTCCGTCTCCTCCAGATTCACGGTCTTTATCCGGTCGTCCTCGAGCACGGCCTCCATGGCACGGGCCTGCACGAGCGGAGCCATGTAGTTCGGCTCGCCAATGGGAGCGTCGATACCCAGACCCGGGAACACCCGGTTGTGGCCCCGCACCGTCTGCAGCGTGATGTTGAGTCCCTGCTCCAAATTCGGTTGCCCCGCTACCAGCTGCACGTCCTGCGGGTCTCCGCCCTGTTCCGGGACGAGGTCCCCGTCGTACAGACGGAGGTTCACGCCGTAGATCGTGGTTTCGTCCACGACCTGTGCAGCGATGCCGGAAGGAGACCCATCCGGTGCCGTTGCGTCCAGAGAGATCGGAGCCCCCGGCCACAGAGAACCGGGGAGCACTTGCTCGGGGTCGACGAGCGGCCCCTGAACACCCATTTCGCTGAATATCTGTTCGATGGTCCGGCCCACGCGCGGGGGCAGCGTCGAAATATCGTCGCCAGCGCGAACTACCTCCGGCGGGGCGAGGCCGGGCTCCTGTGCCGCAAACGCGGCCATGACCACCTCGGTCGCGCTGTGCGCGGCGTCAAAGCAGTCCTGCTCGATCGTGAACTGGTCGCCCCACCGATCCCGATCGTCGTCGGCTGCGGGGTCGATGCTCGCGGTCTCGGTCTCGCCGCGGACGATCGCGACCATGTCCCGGCAGGCCTGGCCCAGGTCGTAGCACGCGTCGACCCCGTCCTGGACGGCAGCTACAGGCACCGAGTAGATAGACCGCAGCCCCTCGCCCAGATCCCGGAGCACTGCCGCCGTGTCCCGCAGCGGGGAAAACAGCGTGTCTATCGCCGCGCCCGTGACCCGGGCCACGCTCTCGGCCGTGACTGCGAGCGTCTCTATCGCTCCGGCCGCCGTGAGACTGGCGCTCCGGTACGTGTCGAACGCTGAGTCTATGGCCCCCATCCAATTGGGCAGAAACGGATCGGGCTCGATCGGGCGAATGATGTCGAACGTCAGATCCCACTGCCAGAGAATGGG
>CAYOGX010001020.1:0-2407 GCA_964403235.1 uncultured Planctomycetales bacterium
ATGGGGTGTGCTGCGGCGTCGGAGCCGAAACGTCCTGGTGGTTCTGACGATCGGCTGCCTGTTGTATTTCGGTTTCTATCGCAAGGGATGCGTCTGTCCGATCGGGGCCATCCAGAACGTGGCGGTGGCCTTGACCGACCCGGACTATGCGATCCCCTATCTAGTGATCGCAACGTTCTTCCTGCCGTTGGTGATGGCCTTGTTGTTTGGGCGGGTCTACTGCGGTGGTGTCTGTCCCTTAGGTGGTATCCAGGAATTGGTCCTACTCAAACCGGTGCGGGTTCCTCGCCGGCTGGACAAGTGGCTCGGCCTGCTGAGGTACGTCTATCTGATCCTGGCCGTCTGGTACGCCGTCCAACCCGCCGTGGATCGGGATTTCATCATCTGTCGGTTCGACCCGTTCGTGGGGTTGTTCCGGCGGACGGGAACGGCCGAGATGCTGGGCCTCGGCGGTGCGTTCCTGCTGGTGGGGATCTTCATCGGTCGTCCCTACTGTCGCTACCTGTGTCCTTACGGAGGGCTTCTGTCTCTGCTGTCGCGGCTGGCGTGGCGTGGCGTGACGGTGACCCCGGCGGATGAGCTGGATTGTGGGCTCTGCTCTGAGTCGTGCCCCTACGGCGCGATCGAGAACATGCGGGCCGTCCGGTCGTCCTGCTTGTTCTGCGCTCGTTGCTTTTCATGGTGTCCCGTGCATCGCGCGCAGCAAGAGGGCGCAGGCGCTGCCGAAACGGCGCAGGGAGGGGAAGCGTGATGGTGATCGGTCCTCGGTCGGGGCGCGTCATCCCGTGGATGGTTGGTGTTTGGGCCGCCATCGTCATGATCAGCAGCATTGCCGCGTTGGTATCGCAGGGCCTCGAGGCACGGCGTCGCATACCTGTCGACAAAGAGCGCATCGAAGCATTGCAGACACTGGCCAGGCAGGACGTCAAGCACTCGGAGGAACTCGCGGCGGAATTCGACGAACAGACGCAGGCGTCGCTGCAGCGGGAAGTGAAGTATGAGTCGCTGACCACTCTCCTGATCGTTTCGGCGGTGGTCTTTCTTGTTTGCGGTAAATGGCTGATCTGGCTCAGTGGTCCGCGACTGCCCGCGCCTCCGCGAATGGCTCTGGCTGACTCTGGGAGCAGCGGACCGACAGAGCAGGTCGGTGCCGACTCGCCCCGTGGTCCTCCCGACGAAGCCAGCGGTGATTCGATCGACCTGAGCCATGTGGATGCCGTCGTTGCAGAGAAGGGGGGGCATCGTACCGCCACGCTCGTCATTCTCCAGGCGATTCAGGCGCGCTACGGGTACGTTCCTGACAAGGCGTTGGCGCGCGTCTGCGAACGGACGGAGATCTCGCCGGCGCAGATCGTAGGTGTATCGACGTTCTATCCGCAGTTCCGCCGCTCTCCGAGAGGCAGGCATCTGGTGAAGGTGTGCCACGGGACGGCATGCCATGTGGCGGGGGCAGAAGCGGTGACAGACGCGATTCGAAGGACCTTGCGCATTGGTCCTGAGTCGGACACCGATCCGGAGCGGCTCTTCACAGTGCAGGAGGTCGCATGCTTGGGGTGCTGCACGTTGGCGCCGGTAATCCAGATCGATGGCGTAACGTACGGGCATCTGAGCCCTGACAGGGTGCCTGAGGTGATCGATGACTTCCTGGCCTCGAAGCAGGACGCCGCAGGCCAAGCCGCTGGGGCCCAGGTCGGTCCCGCTCAGGACTTCCAGGGCCAGATCCGGATCGGAATGGGTTCGTGCTGCGTCGCAGGAGGCAGCGGCAAGGTCCGTCAGGCCCTCGAGCAAGCCGTCGCCAAGAACGGTATCGACGTGGCCATCAAGCGTGTCGGCTGCGTCGGGATGTGTCACCAGACGCCGCTGGTGGAAACCATCTCAGCCGACGGCAGTTCGGCCCTGTACGCCAAGGTCGGTCCGGACGACGTCAGGTCGATCGTCCGCCGGCACTTCAGGCATAACAGCGCCGCTGCGCGGATACGAAATACGGTCTCGCACGCGGTCGAGACGATCCTGGCGGAGAGATCCCGCCAGCCAGTCGTCCGGCACGCGATCGACGTGCGGGACCCGCCGGTCGCGGCGTTCCTCGGCAAGCAGCGACACGTCGCGACCGAGCACTGCGGGCAGATCGACCCGACCGATCTGGATGAGTATCTGGCCCGCGACGGGTTCAAGGCCCTTGAGCGATGCATCGCCGAATGGTCGCCGGACGAGGTGATCGAGGAGATCCGACGCAGCGGCTTGCGAGGCAGAGGCGGCGCGGGGTACGCAACGAGTCTGAAGTGGTCGCAGGTTCGAGATGCCGACGGCGACGGCAAGATCGTCATCTGCAACGGCGATGAGGGCGATCCCGGGGCCTTCATGGACCGGATGCTCATGGAGTCGTACCCCTATCGCATCATTGAGGGCC
>CAYOGX010001021.1:0-2402 GCA_964403235.1 uncultured Planctomycetales bacterium
CGACCAGCGGCGAGGCGTTGGTCCGGCAGATGCTGTACGGCATCGAGTTCTTCCGAAAGGAGTTCGGCACGCGACCGCGTAGCCTGTGGCTGCCGGACGTGTTCGGCTATAGCGGTGCGCTGCCGCAGATCCTGCAGCGATGCGGGCTGCCGTACTTCTTCACGTGCAAGCTGCACTGGCAGAGCCGCAACCCGTTCCCCAACCACCTGTTCTGGTGGCGGGGCATCGACGGGTCGCGTGTGCTGGCGCACGTGCCACTGCTGCCGGGTGGGTACAACAGCAACACCAAGCCGCCCGCGCTGCGACAGTCGTGGGCCAGTTTTCTGCAGAAGGCAGAATACGACGAGGTGCTCGTGCCGTTCGGCTACGGTGACGGGGGCGGCGGGGCGACGCCGGCGTTTCTTGAATATGCAGCGCGGGCCAAGGACTATCCCGGGCTGCCGAGATGCCGTCAGGCCGGTGCCGAGGCGTACCTGGCCGAGGCCGCCCGCAAGGCCAAGAACCTGCCCGTCTGGAACGGTGAGCTGTACCTCGAGACGCATCGGGGCACTTACACCACGCACGGCGCGACCAAAAAGGCCAATCGCCGCAATGAGCTGCGATATCGCGAGGCGGAGATCTTCGGCGCGGTCGCGTCGCACTTCGGTCAGAAGGTCCCCGTCGACGACCTGCTGGAGGGTTGGCAGACGATCCTGCTGCACCAGTTCCACGACATCTTGCCGGGCAGCAGCATCGGCGAGGTCTACATCGAGACGCTGGCCGATCACGAGCGCGTCGCCGCGGTTGCGGACAAGATCATCGACCGCAGCCTGAACGCCATCGCCGCACGGATCACCCCAGCCGGCCGCGGACGAAACGTCTGCGTGTTCAACTCGCTCGGC
Organism: uncultured Planctomycetales bacterium; assembly: GCA_964403235.1. Taxonomy (GTDB): domain Bacteria; phylum Planctomycetota; class Phycisphaerae; order UBA1845; family JAFGLZ01; genus JAFGLZ01. The sequence continues at coordinate 882 of CAYOGX010001021.1, forward strand.
TGGGACCGATCCGACGTGGTAAGCGTCACCGTGCCCGATTCGGATAAGGACGTGTCCTTCGTCGACGAGAACGGCAACGAGACGCCGGGCCAAGTGGTCGGCAGCGAAGACGGCGAGGCCCAGGTGGTGTTCGTGCCCGACCACGTCCCCGCCGTCGGCTACGCCACGCTCGTCGCGCGCCGCGACGCCCGATCACGCGGGGCAAGGGCCTCGACGCCCAGCGGCTTGCGCGTCAGCACCAAGCGGCTGGAGAATCGCTACTACATCCTGGAACTCAACGCAAACGGCGCGATCACGCGCCTGCTGGACAAGCGGTCCGATCGCGAGATCGTCGCGCCCGGCCAGGTACTCAACGACCTGCAACTGTTCCAGGACGGCCCCGAGGGCGAGGCGGCCTGGAACGTCCATAACACGTTCGAGAAGCGACGGTATCCGTTCGACGGCCGGACGACGATCCGCGTGGTCGAGCGCGGACCGGTCCGCGCGGTCGTCCGCGTGACGCGGCGGCATCGCAAGACCGTCATCGAGCAGGACATCACGCTGTACGACCGCCTGCCGCGGATCGATTTCGTCACGCGTGCCGATTGGCGTGAGCGGCAGACGATGCTCAAGGCCGCATTCCCTGTCAACGTGCTCAGCACGCGGGCCACGTTCGAGATCCAATTCGGCGCGCTGGAGCGCCCGACGCATCGCAACACGTCGTGGGAGCAGGAGAAGTTCGAGGTCTGCGCCCAGCGCTGGGTCGACATCTCCGAGGGCGGTTACGGGGTGAGCCTGCTGAACGACTGCAAGTACGGCCACGACGTCGTGGACAACGTCCTTCGGATCACGCTGCTCCGCGGCCCGGAATCGCCGGACCCGACGGCCGACCTGGGCAAGCACGAGTTCACCTATTCACTGCTGCCGCACACCGGCGACTGGCGCGACGCCGAGACCGTCCGCCGCGCCATCGAACTGAACGTGCCGATGCGAGCCGTGCCCCGCCGAGGCAAGGCCCGCCGAAACGCCAAGCTGCCGCCGTCGCGGTCGTTCGTCACGATCGATGGGGAGGGCGTGGTCTTCGAGGCCCTCAAGCGAGCCGAGGATGGCCGGGGCTGGATCCTGCGACTGTACGAATCCCACGGAGGCCGCGGACCCGTCACGGTCCGCTACCCTCTGCCGCTCAAGTCGGTGACGGAATGCAACCTAGTCGAAGAAGACGAACGCAGGCTCCGCCTCAAGCAGGTTTTTTTTTTCAAGCAGAAGACGGCATACGAGATCAGGACGTTCCGACTGGTGGCGAAATAGGCCGCGGGGGCGGCGGGAAACGTCAAAACGTCGAAACATCAAGAGGTCGAAGCAGGCCCGGGTCGCGCACGCTCCCATGTCAGTCGTTACGGTTGACCCGTTGCTCTGAGCGTATAGGCTGTTGGCATGGATCTGGCTGAGCTGTTTTCGGACAGCGTCGAGGTGCCCGCGCCGCCGGAGGAGTTTGACGTTAAGCAACTGCCGGCGCATGGGGGCGTGTGGTTGTTGACGGAC